>PBBE01000059.1 GCA_002716485.1 Actinomycetota bacterium | reverse complement strand
TTATTAATAGTTTAAAAAAATTCTTAAAAGGACCAGCGAAAGATACCAATACATTCAAAACCGATGATTTAGATGTGTTAATTACCAATCTAACTGAGTTTCGATTTCCTAGAGAAACACAACATCCTTTATCAAAAACAGACTTGTCTTTCAATCTTTCTGAGCATGGATCAGATACGGGCTCTCACTCTGCTTCTAGCAGGCAATCGATCTGAAAACCACCCCAGCATTTACCTTTAATTAATATTTTTCTTGCTTTTTTTTAACATTTGAGTTTTAATACTATTATCGTTTACAAAATAATCAAGTTGTCGTCGAAATACATATGTTCATATACATACCACGTAGTATTCAATTTTCAATCGTAGGAGGAGCTTAATTATGTCTAATAATGGTGTTGGCGCTGTATTTGGATTGGGTGTGTTGGGTGCTGTAGTTCTTGTGAAAAAGGCACAACAGCAGACATCAGCTCGTCTCTCAAAGGCAGCGGATAAAACAGGAGGTTTTTTTGCAAAGGCAGCCAACCTTTTTAAGACTGAATCTTATATTAAAAAGGAATTAACTACAGCGGTCAATTTCCAGCATCAGTCTCTTCAGGAATATTATAATTTTCTTTCTAAATTTCTTAGCGATGAAGAACTCAAGGGTTATGGGCAACAATTTCAAAGTCAATTTAACACCCTAAAGAATTGCGTCAAATCGCTTTCAGATACTGCTAATGGTTTACAGCAAAAACCTAACTTAACTGAAAAAGTAGATGTAAAAAAAATCAAAGCACAGATTGATAGGTTTAGAACTTCCTTTTTACTATTATTGAGCATAGAACCCCCTCAACCTATTAATGACTTACTTACGACCTTAATTGAGAACATGGAGACCATCAAAAAGAAACAAGCACAAACTTTAATTAAAAATACATTAACAACAACAGGGCAAGAAGGAGGGGAAGGAGAGGGAGAGGGAGAGGGAGAGGGAGAGGGAGAAGGAGAAAGAACTTTCTCTTTTCAAGGCTATTCTGACTATCTTTCTACTATTCTTCAGAATGACACTATAGATTATGGAGATGAATTCAAACCGAAACTTGAACAACTGCGCGATTCCATTGTTCCACTTGTTCAAACTGCCAAACACGTAGAGTCCCATGATCTTATGGATTTTAGACTAGTATTGAATCAAATGAATACATTTAATTTTGCGTTTACTCAATGCTTCAACTCAGAAGTCTCTGGTTCCATTAAAGAATTGCTTGATGCCTTATCAGAACAAATAACAAACCAAATGACAAAACCAACTCGTCAAATATCATTTGAAAATGCGGTAAACGATCAAAAAAGTAAGCTTGTTGAGTCGCTTAAGAAGAATCCAAATTTAGATGAATTTACTAACCTATTTCCTCAACTTCATCAATCACTTCAAGAAATGGAAGAGAAGGATGAGAATAAAGACCTTAAAAAAGACACTGCTAAAAAATTACAAGAAGGCCTAAATCAATTAAAATATACTTATGATCAACTAATGAAATTCAGCGCAATGTTAGATCGTAATCTTAAAGACTTTTATGAATCGGCTTCTACTCCAGTTTCAGATCATGATAAATCAGATCATGATAAAATGGTGTTTAATACTAATATTGAACAAATGTATGTCACTATCGGCTCTTATAACTCTTTACTTGAAAATTTATTGACACCTGAAATTTGTAGTGCAATTCACTGCGATAGATTGCTGAATGATTATGCTATAAAAGCAAAGACGTTTCAATTGCTTATTAATTCAGCCTCTGATCACACTTCATCACCCCCAGGCGGAATACAAGCTGAGCTGAACACCACCCTCGGGCTTGGTTCAGTTGTCGAAGAAGAGTCTTTTGTCAGCAGCGAGTTCTCAGTTACACAGATAAATAGCCCTCCTGATTGTAAACCAGCTGTCTTTGTCAGAACTTCACATGACGAGGGTAAGATTGTCGTCGACGATACTTCTATGAGTCAAAATGACATAACCCCTATTTTTAATCTATTTGACGATTCTAAATTTACTAAAATTATAACAACATTAGAATCTAAGGCAGAAACAGCCACTATAAACCTTGATACCATTATTAGAGAAAAAGACAATCATACACTGTTTGGGGCTGCTCTTGCTTTGTCTTGCAGTCAAGGTCAAGATGACCAGAATCAAGACCTCAATTCTTTGATTCAATATTTATGTGATAAAGGTGCCAAATTAATACAACCACTTAATGCTTCTAGGGATATAACGGCTCACAGGACTACTAAACACATTCTATTTTGGGCAGCTGAAATGGCTCACAACAACTTAGTCTTGGAGGATGAACACCCAAGCGCTTGGGCTTCTGTTTTTTCTACTATGCTTGACCAAGAAAAAAGTAACTCTCAGCCGTTATACCTTTCCCTTAGCAACAAGCAACAGCTTTTAACGTATTGCATTACTAAGAAACTATTCGATGTTGCTGAGCATCTCCTTAAACTTATTGATGGGGACTCGGCTCTCAAGACTCGTTTTGTTAACCTAAACTCTAATAAGATAGCAGTAAAGGATCTCAATAAATATGATTATCATCAACATAGCTCTGATTTTCACCTTGCTTGTTCTCATCCTGGTGTCACACAGACCACTATTGAATCCCTTTTAAATTTACATCCTCATTTTTTAAATGAAACAAACCCTCATGGCTTGACAGGTCTTGTTCTTGCCATTCGTGCCGGTAAACTTAATACTGTTAAATTTCTGCTCACTCAGAAAGGTATCCACACTGGCCCCCTGCAAAGGGGCCCGATAAACAGTAGTCAGGAATTGATACTTGGCGTATCCGCTTTCTTTGTTCCATTCATTGCTCGTTTATATAATCATCACTTAGATCGGAAGGACATGCCGGTATTTAATGAAGAGTTAGCCACCTATTTAGCTGAATTTCATTTAAAAACCTCCTTAAACAATGACGACTTACTACTAAAATTTACATCTAAATATCATCTAAGCAGGCCATCAGGAAAAAAAGGCCCAGAAAAAAAGGAAGAGGGACCACTGAATTTGGCCATACGAACTGATCATATTCCTGCAACTAAATTTCTCTGTAACATTCTCTATGGGTACTTAAGCAATAGTCCTGAGTCTTTATCTGATGAGAATAAAACAAAGCTTATCACTTCACTAGAACAGGCACTACGTCTTCTTAAGAAAAGGACAGGCATGCTTGAAAAAAAGAAAAAAAAGATCTTTAAAAAACAGAGGCCAGAGAGTAGCACTGATGCGGACAGTTTCCCTAAACATATTATTCAATTACATGAATATTATGCTTCACTTGAGACCTTTATTAACTCATCTATAACGTTTCTTAAAGATACTACTAAATTAGATATACTTAACTCGAACTATGAAAGCCTTAAAAGCACCAAAGATTCCGAACTGAAAAACGATGAAAAACCAGTTCGTCACGCTTTATTTCCGAGTGGCAATGGTTATGTCGATGATGATTCTGGTTCAGAGTCTGACATTAACTCCGAGGAAACCCAAGCGCCCGGTCATGCCTCACAATTAATGAACTCCGTTCTCTAAACATCACAATAAGTCATAATATAACCATTATTGTACCTACATAGCCTATCGAAAAAACTTGCATGAGACTAAGGCCTAGTCTCCTGCCCTTTTCGTGGCCCCTTTGTCTGGCCTTGCCTTGTCTTTGAATATATGTTAAATATGGTATCTATGTCAGCTGAACTTCCTAAAAAATATCACCATCAAACAGTAGAAGAAAAATGGCAACAGCGATGGTCTGAAACGGACCTGTATCGTTGGGACCCAGCCCGAGGGCGATCTGAGACCTTTTCGGTAGATACCCCGCCGCCTACTGTTTCAGGGTCTTTACATATCGGCCATGTCTTTAGTTATACCCAGACTGATGTCCAAGTCCGATACCAACGGATGCGGGGCAAGAATATTTGCTACCCCATGGGCTGGGACGATAATGGCTTACCTACTGAACGACGGGTTCAACATATCTTTGGGATCCAATGCGATCCGACCCTTCCTTACGACCCGACCTTTGTCCCTGAACGCCGCTCTATCAACCCCCATGAATTTACGCCAGTCTCTCGCCAAAACTTTATTGATGCCTGTCAGATAGTCACCCAAGACGATGAAAAGGCGTTTGAACAGACCTGGCGCAAGCTTGGCCTTTCTGTGGACTGGTCCTTGCAATATGCCACTATTAACGACCATTGCCGTCACACTTCTCAAGCCTCGTTTTTGGACCTTGTAGAAAAAAAATGGGTCTATAATGTCGAGTCACCCGGTATGTGGGACGTGGACTTTCAAACGGCGGTGGCCCAAGCTGAAATCGAGGACCGAGAAAAAGCTGGCGCCTATCATCATATCCGTTTTGATATTGAATCGGGCGGCGACTTTGTCATTGCCACGACCCGACCTGAGCTATTGGCGGCCTGTATTGCCGTGGTGGCCCATCCAGACGATCCTCGGTACCAAGACCTTTTTGGCCAATATGCCATTACCCCACTATTTGGGGCCCGGGTCCCCATTTTACCGGCAGATCATGCCGAGCCTGATAAAGGGACCGGGATCTTAATGGTCTGTACCTTTGGAGATGCCATGGACGTTGCCTGGTGGAAACAATCTGAGCTACCTATCAAACAAGTTATCCAACGTAACGGGAGCATGGCACCGCTGACCTTTGGCGACGCGCCATTTGACAGTACGGCCCCTGAAGACGCGCAGCGCTTTTATGACGCCATTGCCGGGACCCGAGTCAACAAGGCCCGTCGGATCATGGCCGAGCTTTTGGACGAGCAAGGACGCTTGGCACAAGCCATCGAGCCGACCCAACACCCTGTTAAATTTTATGAAAAGGGTGATAGTCCTATCGAATTTGTACCCACTAGACAATGGTTTGTCTCCATTTTACCTCACCAGAAAGCGCTATTGGCCCAGGGCCGAAAAATTAAATGGCACCCGCCGTATATGTTAGACCGATATGAAAACTGGGTCTCAGGCCTTAACCAAGACTGGTGTATTAGTCGCCAACGCTTTTTTGGGGTCCCTTTTCCGGTCTGGTACCCACTAGATGCACAAGGTGAGCCCCAGTTTAATGAGCCCCTCTTTGCGAGTCCTGATCAGCTACCCATGGACCCCCTTACCGATGTACCAGCGGGCTATACAGAGTCACAACGTGGCCAAGCCAATGGCTTTATGGGGGACCCTGACGTTATGGATACCTGGGCGACATCATCGCTGACCCCGCAATTGATCTCCCATTGGCATCAAGACCAAAAGCGACATCAACAGATCTTTCCCATGGATATCCGGCCCCAGTCTCATGAAATCATTCGAACGTGGGCCTTTTATACGATCGTAAAAGCATGGATGCACGACCAATCGCTGCCCTGGCATCATGTGGTTATTTCGGGTTGGGTCTTGGATCCAGACCGCAAAAAAATGAGTAAATCCAAAGGCAATGTGGTCACCCCTGAGCATTTACTAGATACGTATTCGTCTGATGCCATTCGTTATTGGTCGGCCAAGGCCCGCTTGGGCGCTGATACCGCCTATGATGAAACGGTGTTTACCATCGGTAAAAAATTAGTGACCAAAGTTTTTAATGCCAGTAAATTTGTCATGCTACAGCTTGGCGATACGCCCCGCTTACCGGTGGACCATATCACTATGCCATTGGACCAATCTTATGTTGCCTCATTACGTATTGTGATCCAAAAAAGTACCACGGCTTTTGAGGCCTTGGACTATGCCAGTGCCATTGACGTGATTGAAGCCGCATTTTGGGAGTTTTGTGACTATTATATTGAACTGGTTAAAACCCGTGCCTATAAAGAAGAAAATACCTTGAAACGAGAATCTGCCTTGGCCACCTTGGAATGGGGCCTCTCGGTTTTGATTCGATTACTGGCCCCGTTTCTGCCCTTTGTGACTGAAGAGATCTGGTCCTGGCGCTTTGCAGATAATGGCCGCTCTATTCATGTGAGTGAATGGCCGTCTGTGGATGAAGTGGTCTCGGTCTCCGGCCATAACCAACCTGACTTAGTGGCCCATGCCAAGCATATGCTCAGCCAAATCAGGGGCGCGAAAAGTCAAGCTCAGACCTCCATGAAGCACCCTGTCCAGCAACTCAATATCGGCTGTGATTCATCCACTAAAACGGCCATTGAACTGATCCTAGAGGACCTGTATCGGGCCGGGAGTATTGACGCTCATGAATTTCATGATTCAGATGAACTTACACTCGATATTCGACTCGCTGAAGTGAGCTCGTCTTAACCGACTTAGTAACGGTCTTTTCGGGCCGGTTTGAATTTACCCTTATAACCGCCGGACCGTTTTCCTCGAAAGCCAGGTTTTCGGCGACTGGGTTCACGTGATCCTCTTGATTGCTGTTGAAATAAATCCGCCATTTTTTGGTAGGCCTTCCGGTCAAAGGCATTTCGGCATAATTGCTTAACCATTGCCGCAATCACCACCTTAGGGTCATGCTCGGTCATTAATGTATCTGCCATTTCCTGATATTCCGGTTCTACTTCGTTGGCAATAATGGCCTCGATTTTAGCTTTGGCTTGTTGCTCTTTGGCTTTGACCACCGCATCGATACTAGGAATGGCATGTTTTTTGACCGTGACTTTTAATGTCTTTTGTAAGCGTTGCCATTTATAATGTTCGTTTGGTGTGATTAAGGTGATCGCGATCCCAGTCTTACCGGCACGACCGGTCCGGCCGATACGATGGACATACGATTCATCATCTTGTGGAAATGAAAAGTTAATCACATGGGTTAGCTGAGATACATCGATACCTCTGGCGGCCGCATCCGTGGCCACTAATAACTTACAGCGCTGCTGTCTAAACTGATTCAGTACTTTATTTCGTTGGGATTGGGAAAGATCGCCATGCAACGCCTCAACCCCATAGCGACGCTGCCGTAATCGTTCGGTCAGCTCATCCACCATTAACTTGGTCCGACAAAAAATAATGGCGTACATTTCATCCGCCTGGTCAATTAAGCGACATAGGGCCTCTTCTTTATCTCTAGCTTTAACTTCAAAATAGATCTGATCGATCATGGGCCCTTGAGTACGTTCGATCTGAATATTTTCTGGCTCGTCCATATACGTTTCAGCCAGACGCTTCACTTCACGGGGCATGGTCGCTGAGAAAAATAATAGTCGGGTTTTTTCCGGACAATGGGATAATAAGTCTTCGATCTCTTCCACAAAGCCTTGCTGTAACATCTCGTCCGCTTCATCTAAGACCGAGGTCTGTATGTCACCTAATTTTAAGGTCTTTCGTTTGACATGGTCAATTAATCGACCTGGCGTTCCTACGACAATGGTCGCGTTTCGCTTTAGGCCTTGGATCTGCTTACCAATATCCATGCCACCGACAATGGAGACAATGGATAAAGACGGGTCAATATTTAAACGACCCAACTCTTTGGCGACTTGTAAGGCCAGTTCTCGGGTTGGCGTTAAGATTAAGGCCCTGACCGATCCGTTGGGGCTGACCCCTTGCTCTAAAATCGGTAAGCCAAACGCGGCAGTTTTACCCGTTCCGGTCTGAGCCTGGACAATCATATCCCCATTATTTTTTTTGAATGCCGGGATGGCCTTTTCTTGGACGGCGGTGGGGGTCTCGTACCCTTGCTGGTCCAGTCGCTCTACTAACTTACTGGCCAATCCTAATTCACTAAATGTACTCATATTATATATTTCCTTCTTCGCTACTACCTGAATAACGGGTTTGTGATCTTGTCATTTACCTGATATATCCCCATTCTACTGCCCAATCACGTCCCTGACATTTACTTAGCGTATCAGAAACTGTGTTTATTGCAACTAATTTTTTACGACCGATCTATTGAGCATAGAATTGACGTTGCCACTGACCATTAATATGTGCGTGAATATACGCGCCTTCATCGGTCCAGCTAACCTACCATATCCCTTTCCCAGCCCCTTCCAAAACACGACTCTGGATCGCCTTCAAGCCATTTTGATTCTTTTGGCGTTGATTGAAAAAGATACCTCCCTTAATTAAGGGGCTGCTATTAACGATATATCCTCAATAACCGGCTTTTTTTCGGTGCTTTTTCCACTTTTTCTTTTGTACCTTTTGAAAGTGTTTGAATTGCTCAGGGCTTAATAAGTCCTGCAAGGCTTGGGTTTCTTGGACCTTTAGATCCATTCTTTTTTCCTGATGGGCCAAGATCTGTGCTTTTAGGGTGTTAAGTGTTGATATATCGACAGGGTCTTCGCTGAGCGCTTGATCAAATTGGGTCTTGATCTGTTTCATTGTTGACTGATGCTCCTGGCGCTGCTTTTGACGACGGGCTAAAATACGCTCTAATTCTTGCTGCTGATCGTTATTAAGATCCATCTTTTGACTGATCTTTTGGAGCTGCCGTTCATTCATCCCTTTCTCATTCCCCTTAAAATGAGCTGATAAAATACTGCTCCATAACAGGACCACTACCCCCGCTAATAATAGCTGCTTTATATTACGGCCCCAGATGCTCATTATTGTCCCCTTTTTTATTCTGTATTACGCTTTTATTATACGTTATTTTGGGACCCAACTCTACTTTAATCTTGAGCCTATTTCTGAGCCTCCAAAGAGACGTCACCGCTCACTTTATTGCCCTGCTTTACGGCTTGGATCATCTCGCGCTTTCCGGGTGGCCCTGGCTGGATTCTTAACTCAAATCCAATGCCCCTTAATCGTCGTTTGAGAGCACCTTGTACTGAAAATGTGACCCAAATCCCTCCTGGTTTCAAGGCCTCAAAACAGGCTTTTAGCACGGGCTTAGACCAAGGTTCTGCTTGGCTATTGGGGCCAAAAGCGTCAAAGTAAATGACATCCAAGTCACTGGGTAATTTCATGGTTTCGATTTGGGTGAGATGTTTGATCACCGACACTTCTTCAGTCACATGGATGGGCGTCTCGCTGGGACCCTCGTGCACGGCTTTTAAGGCTTGATAGGCGCTGGCACTCAGATGCTGGTCATAATCTAGGGCCTGGACTTGTGGCCAAGATAATGGATAGGCCTCCACACATTCATAATGGAGGTGCTGATGCTCGGCTCGGTGTTGGATACTTAAGGCCAAATTTAGGCCGGTGCCAAGTCCCATCTCAAATATCCGGACCGTCTTTTCTTTGGGGCTTACTGCCTTTAGGCCATGATCGATATAGATATACATTGATTCTGTTATGGCCCCAAACTCGGAATGATAGGGGAGCCCAAAACGATCACTTTTAATGCTCTTGGAGCCATCTTGGGTTAAAATGGGGTGGCTGGTGATACTCATGAGTGAAGATAATGTAAATTTAATTTAATCCATTTTCGGACCTGTCGGCCCCTAAATAATGCCTGTGATAAAATAGCGGCTTTGACTTGTTGAATCTCGTCTTGATTTTGCTGGATCACTAATTCGATTTCCTTTCGCTTGAGTAGCTGGTCTTCTAAGGCAATACATGGCTCGCCCGGATTACTTGGGACTGGGTAGCGATGGGCCAGGCCTAAATCGTCCTGAGACATCACTTTCCTTAGTTTATAATATTGATAGATGGCTGGATAGTCTTCCACAAATAAATCAGCAGCTTGTTGGGTCCCATGGGCCCGATGATAGGGCATTATCAAGCCCACCGGTTGGCGCATCGGTAAGCCTGTAATCGCTGAACAGATTGCGTTCATCTGATCGATGCGGTCTTCTGAAAGGAAAGTTAAATACTGGGCATCTTTAATAGGGCCTCGGCGATGACGGTCCTCTAAGGAATCGGGCCGCTGATAGGGACGGCTGGCCGCGCCATAGACCTCTTCTTGTCGTGGGTCTGTAATGGCAGTTGGACTTAATTGAGCCTGACCCTGGCGACCAAGTTCCGGCTCGTGCTTGCTATTATAAGAGACCAGTACTGCAATGGCGAATATCATGGCCACATGGAGACGATCTAACCTATAGCCCCTACAAATGGCGCCTAAGTCACTCCCAATGCCCACTAAAAGTCGGACGATATCGTCCCGGCCATCCCTCACCGCCAATGAGAGTGCTGTTTGACCGTCCATATTGGTTTCATTGATATTGAAACCGTTATTAATGAAGAATTGGACCCCCTTCATATGGCCCTGACTGGCTGCATAATGTAGACCTGTCATCCCATTGGGGCCAGCGGTATTAATGGGGACGCCTTCCCTTAACAAAATATTTAGGATCCCTACATGCCCGTTCTTACTGGCCTTTAAAAAGGCCTCTTCTTTGCCTACCTTAGCGCCTTTCTGGAGTAGATACCTTAATACCTGCTCATTTCCACTTTTGGCAGCCAGGCTTAAGGTGGTTTCGTTATTGAACCCGATCTGGTTGATATTGGCGCCGACATCGACTAATTGTTGAACCACCGACAAATGACCGTTCTCAACTGCAAATTCTAAGACCGACTTGCCTTGGATCCGGCCACTTGAATATCGTTGTCCCTCTTCTAAATACATGCGAACAAGTCGGGCATGGCCTTTTATTGCTGCGATACTTAAAGGGCTTAGCCCATATACCGTCCCTGGATTGGGTTTTATATCAAGGGCCTTGAGCATAAGGGGCACCGTTTCGTGGCCGTTCAGACTTGCCAAAAATAGACTATGGCGGACCTCATTGGCACTAATAAAGGTCATTTCTCTCTTGATCATGGGCAATAGCTCACTACGGCCGAAATAAGCGGCAGCAGTCATGGCTGAAAAAGGCGCATGATGCATGGGTCCCAAATAGGCGGGGACCTTCTGCTTGAACGGGGCAATATCATGTAACTGGGCCTGATGTTTCAACAGATACCGAGCGACCATGCGATGCCCATTCTCGATGGCCAACATTAAAGGCTGCTTTCCGTTCATATCCGGGCCATTGACCTTGGCCCCATGCTCGACTAATAGTCGTACGATCTCGATATGGCCATGTTCCGCGGCACTATGTAAGGGGATCTTCCAGCGGGCCGCCTCTACCGGGACACCTTGAACAAGAAGAGACCGGACAATGTCCTGATGACCGAACTTGGCGGCACTATATAAAGGGCACTCCAGTTTATAACTGTTCTGGTAATAGCCATAGTCTAGCCACTGTTGAACAATTTTTTTATGGCCATTAATCACCGCTGCGACCAAAGGGAACAGGTCCTGATGATCCGCCACATTCACACCGGGGTCCCCTAAGTTCATCAGATGATGAAGACGATGGAATTGGCCTTGAATCCCTTGTCCTAAATATTCAAAAAACTGTTCGGTTACCTGATCTAGACCGCACTGGGCGGCAATAAACATAGGCGTTTTGCCTTGATGATCTTGCTGGATTCGGGCCCCTTGATCTAACAAAAAGCCGACCATCTGGGTATCGCCTACTTGGGCAACAAGATGAAGAAGGGTCTCGCCCTTATGGTTCTGGTAATTAATATCGGCACCCATCCTCACTAAATGCTGGACCACTAATTGTTCTGCGTCTTGATATGCTTTCATTAATAAAGAGTCCCCGTTAGGGGTATTTTGAATCATATAGCTGTCCCATTCATGCAGATGTAGCCTACTCATCCACGGGTCTTGCTGTTGCCAGGCTTCTTTCTTGATCTGCATTACAATTTCTGGGATGACCTGATCCATGCTTAAGCGCTGAGCTGCCAGGTCCTGATTAAATGACAATAACGCCCCCTTATCAGTGACACGATCACTAATATTGCCGGCGTCTAGGGAAACGCTTGTCAGTACTTCAGGCTCAAGGTGCGTCCATTCGCTGCTGGGAATCACATCCCCTTGCTGATAGGGATCCGATTCATTGAGACTGATATTAGTGATCGCCCCCATCATTGGATCGGGATCAGACTGGCCAAAAAACAGGCCCATTACTGGTCCCATAATCTGGTAAAACAGGTCCGATAGATCAAGTAAGCGGGGCTCTTGTTGGGCTAAGGTACAGGGATATTGTATATGCTGTTCGGCGATAATATTCATTGAGTGGGCCTTTTTTTGCTGATGAATACATGTCTGATCAGCAGTGTGACTAGCATAGCGCTGCTTTTCTTATCCTGGGTTTAGGCTTGATTAGTTTTGAGTAAACATTTAATTATAGTCTATAAACATAGTAGATCACTTGCCAATATTGTGAAAGGTCATGGGGACAAGGCTATGCTCGCCGTTCTTAAAAAATCAGGTGTTTAACATAATGCCCCCCCTATCTATAACAGAAGAAAAAGCGACTCAAATACATACTTCATCATGTTTTACGCTTGGTTAGAAAATCCACATACGCCCCCTCTTTCTCTATTTGGTCATATAACTAACCACATATAAAGAAGAAACAGGTCCTTTTTTTGTACTTGATTTAAAGAAACAGTTCATTTAGATATCTTTTTGCTGAAATGATACGGATCCCTTTGATCTGCCTTTCAGCTTTATTGCCCATATCATAAATTATTTGAGTGGCATCTATATTATATTTTTGGCAAAAATAATGTAATGTTGGACTTAGTGATACATCGGAATATTTATATTCAACTAAATGGGTTAATTGATCATTCTTAACTAAACAAAAGTCAACCTGCTTATGTTCTTTTGTTCTTAAATAATGCAGCTGAACCTCTTCACCTTTTATATCTCTTGATGCCCAACTATGTTTTAGCAAACTAGTTGCTACAAAATTCTCATTCTTTTTTGCCAGAATAGGTTCAGGGAAACCACCCCTTTGAAGAAGCTAAGCTATGGATACGTTACTATTAATGAGTGACCATTCTTTGATCGAATATGGCATTAATTGATGCTTAAAAAAACGACCTGTTAGTGCATCTCCCATTTTTTTGAAGGTGTCTAACCTTGCACTGCCGATCACCAATATTTTTTGATGATCTAATTTCTTGTCATACACCCCTTTAATATAGTTTTTCCATTGACTCATTTTATGCAATTCATCAAAAATAATTAATTGATTATTGGGTTCCCAGGATTGGGTTTCTATTATTCGCTTATCATACACAAGCAGTACGTCTGCATCCAAGACCCGTTAAGCACCCCACTCCCTAGTTAAGTCCCTTTTAACGAGTCTATCCGCCCATCATTAGACGTTGCTTACGGATTCTATTGTTGTTCCATCTTTTTCATAGCAAATCTTCATTGCTGCCTTTTCTATAAAAGCCCTATTTTCATACATGCCTATCAACTCCCATTCTAGGGTTCCATTATTTCTATATTGAATCTGTTTTAAAAACCCTTTAAAATCACCATTTTGATACTGGCCGGTCTTGGTCCCTACTTTTGCTCCTCCATCCAATCCGTACGAAGTTAATGTCACTTTTGATCCTTCGAAGGACCCTTTTTTATAGGTGCCTTCCAATTCAGCTACTTTGGTTCCATTTTCCCCATATTGAATATGTTTTCCTGGTCCTTCGAAGAGGTCATTTACAAAGGACCCTATTGATAGCCATTTCAATTTTCCATTCGTGCTGTAAGCAGTAAGGATTCCTGGTCCTTGAAGCACACCGCCATTAAAATCACCTTGCCGTTGCAATTCCACTGTTCCATCTTCTCTAAATTCAGTCTCTATTCCCAACCCTTGTAATCTGTGATTATCAAAAAATCCAACCTGTAGCCTACCTAGTTCGCCATTATATTTATAGTAAGCCCTTGTTTCTACCGCCTGTTTAAGCGTTCCATTTACAATGGGGCGAGTTGCTACTAAGTGTAATAGGTCTTTTCTGCTTGCTATTGCTTCCTTAGCTTTGCTTCTATGTGGCTTAACTGAACCTAATGATCTTCCTGCTTCTGATGTGTGCATATTAAACCTTCCAATGTATGTATATAAACGCTTTACTTTAAGTAGCATCAATATGGATTTTAAAAAAGATATCTACTAATTGCCCTGCTTTATATGTAAGACTTATCCTACATAATATAGGGGTGATTATAACCTGTCAACCCTATTAACAATCTTTAATTTAATCTGTTTTTATCAAAAATTCCAACCTGTATCCTACCTGATGTGCCATTATTTTTATAGTAAGTCCTTGTTTCTACCGGCTGTTTAAGCGTTCCATTTATAATTGGGCTAGTTGCTACCAAACGTAATTAGGTCTTGTCTGCTTGCTATCGCGCCCTTAGCTTTGCTTCTATTTGGATCGACTGAACCTAATGATTTTCCTTTTCTGATATGTGCATATTAAGCCCTCCAATGTATGTATATAAACGCTCTATTTTAAGTAGTATCAATATGGATTTCAAAAAAGACATCTACACATTTTCCTGCTTTATATGTAAGATTTATCCTACGTATTATAGTTCATTTATAGGAGATATCATGAGTTTATGTAAAGTTTTAGCAGTAAGAGACTTAGCAACATCTGCAGCAAAGAGAAGCCACGTAGAAGCAGAATCTGATGATCAACAAATGGAGATAAAGTTTTCAATACTTACAATGCTTATACCAAAACAGGCTCTCACAAAGATGTTCACAAAACTGGGTGGATTCTTTGGGGCAGCCATGGACTTTTCAAACAGCGTACGTTCAGATTCAATTGATTTCTCTCAAAGTGAGGATTTAACTCCAGCGTTTATGCAACAATTAGTCACGGCGTATAAAGAAGAAAAAAACGAATTTGATTTTGATGGTTTTTTTACTAATGTTAAAGACGCATGTGAGAAATGGAAATCTATCAACTTTTTGCAATCTGATCTACTCATCCATGCTAGAAATCATTATCTTTGCATGACCACCGACATAGGTAATTTTGAGGCTGCTGAAAAAAATCCCATATATCAAGAGTTAGCGACATGGGCAACGGATAAATTAATAAATTTATTATGTTTACAAGATAAGAAGGTCCGGCCATCGTCACTTGATGAAGACCCTATCTGTTTATATAAGCTACATCATAGCCCTATTACTTGGAAACTTTATAAAACTCTAGAAGAACATACAAGTTCTGTTACGTCAGTTGCCATTCATCCAAATGGGACAGAAATTGTGTCGGGTTCACTTGAGAATACCCTTAAAGTATGGAATCTTGAGACCGGACGCGTTCTTAAAACCCTAAGATCAACTACCCCTTTAGATGGTGTAAGCGTAGAGGGTGTCGGCGTCATTGCTATGGGCTCAAATGGGAACCTCTTGGTCACCAAAGAATTTGATGATGATGAAGAGGATGACTACAATACCGTTATTGAAGTGTGGGATATGAAAACGTATACACTCGTCAAGTCCTTCAATAATATTTGGGATCTTAATTCAATTGCTATTAGCCCAGATGAAAAACACTTCATCATCTGTCAAGAGAATGATGGCATTACATTGTGGGACATACACACTGGTCAGTGTCTAAAAACCCTAAAAGAGGGCAAAAAATTTACCATTAGCCCAGACTGGAAATACCTTGTTTGTGGTGGAAATAAATCTCTTCAAGTACTGGAAATGGGGACTTATGTGCTTCTTAAAACGCTAGAAGAACATAACGATGTTTCTTCAATTGCCATTAGCCCAGATGGAAAATACATTATATCGGGATCTATGGATGGATATATCAGGGTGTCAGATATAGATACTGGTCAATATCTTAAAACACTAAAAGGATATAGATCTATAGTAGTTTCAGTTGCCATTAGCCCAGATGGTAAATATATTATATCGACCGGAATTGACCTGAAATATTATCAAACTATTAAAGTGTGGGATATAACGGAAGGCCAGCTTCTTCCCACTTTAGAAGGACATTCCCGTGACATTTACTCCGTTGCCATCAGCCCAGACGGAAAATATATTGTCTCGGGATCCGAAGATAAGTCCATTAAAATATGGCGTGCAGAGCTTGCTCATCCAAGTGTATAAAAAGAAATCCTTTCTTGTCATTTGAGGCTAAATAATGCTTTAATGATAGGGGTGATATTGCATCAGTCATCCCTCTGCTATTAGGGTGTTTTGACCGCTTAATTTTAAAGGAGTTTTTATCTATGAGCACCAAATCTGAAACCGCGTCTTTTCTTTCCCATCGTGCCGGTCAAATTGAGGCCAGTATTACCATGGCCATTACCGCCATGGCCAAACAACTGAAACGTGACGGTAAAAATGTGATTAGCATGAGTGCCGGTGAGCCTGACTTTGATACCCCCGAATTTATTAAGCAGGCAGGTATCGATGCCATTCAAGCCGGAAAAACCAAATATACTGCGGCTGCAGGGTTACCGGAACTTAAATCGGCCATTGCCCAAAAAATTAAACGGGATGTGGATGTGGACTATACAGACGCTCAAATTGTGGTCTCTTGCGGGGCCAAACATAGTATTTTTAATGCCCTTTATGCCATTATCAATGACGGGGACGAAGTGATTATTCCCAGCCCTTACTGGGTCAGTTATCCATCTCAAGTGGCCCTATTGGGTGGCCGGTCTGTATTTATCGAGACCACTGACGAGGCCCAATTTAAAATTACCCCAGCCCAACTCAAAGCGGCCATTACGGATCGGACCAAGGTCCTGATCTTAAACTCGCCATCGAATCCCACCGGTATGGTGTATTCTCGCGAAGAGCTCTCCGCTTTGGCCAAGGTCATTGTCGAGCATCAGATCTTGGTGATCTCTGATGAGATCTATGGCCAGTTGGTCTATGAAGGGACCCATGAGAGTATCGCGAGTTTGGGTGATGAGATTAAAGACCTGACCATTTTGGTTAATGGGGCCTCTAAAGCCTATTCAATGACTGGATGGCGGATCGGGTATACTGCTGCGCCCACTGAAATTGCCACTGTGATGTCTCGACTCCAATCTCATAGCACGTCCAATCCGATGACCATCGCCCAATGGGCCTCACTAGCGGCCTTTGAAGGCGACGATTCGGAAGTGGCCACCATGAGGGCCTCTTTTGACGAGCGACGGATCCGAATGACCGATGGCTTAAATGCCATCCCCAATGTCACCTGTCAGCGACCCCAAGGGGCCTTTTATGCCTTCCCGAATATCGCTGCTTGTATCGGAAAGTCCCATCAAGGTAAGGTCATTAACTCCTCCGTTGATTTTTGTCAGGCCTTGTTAGAGTCCCAGTTACTGGCCTGCGTGCCTGGTTCGGGCTTTGGCGCAGATCATAATCTTCGATTTTCATATGCGGCCTCTATTGCGGACATTGATGCGGCCCTTGAACGATTGGCCGCCTTTGTAAAGGAGTTAACCTAATGAGCACACCTATCCCAGATCAATTTCAGAAGTGGGTTAACCAGATCCTCAAAAGTACCACTGCGACCATTAGTTTAGGGGTACTCCTATTGGGGCTGGTCTTTGCCAGTACCTGCTTTAAGGAAGTGACCCCTTATGAGTTTGGCGTCAAGCA
Source organism: Actinomycetota bacterium (assembly GCA_002716485.1). Classification (GTDB taxonomy): domain Bacteria; phylum Margulisbacteria; class Marinamargulisbacteria. The sequence continues at coordinate 5,194 of PBBE01000059.1, read as the reverse complement.
GGTGAATATCCCCTGGTTTATTGGAATGAGCCGTGGGATCCAGCCTGAAGTCTATCCGCCAGGCCGACACTTTGTCATGCCCTTTAACTTGGAACGTCTCCATTTGTTTCCAAGGGATATCCAGGTCTTGGATTTGACCAACTCTGCGAATCGAGTCCCTGGAAACTTTTATAAGAGTGCCGCCTTTATTCAGACCTCGGACGGGTTCTTTGTGGAAGTGGATGTCTCGATTATGTTCCGTATTATTGATCCGGTAAGTTTGATCAAGTCCATTGGACCAGGAAACTTGTACTTGATTAACGGCCTTTTCCCGAAAGCAGAGCCGGTACTTAAAGATACTTTAGGAAAACTCACTACTGAGGAATTTTATAACCCCTTTCTAAGGGTCGAAAAAATGCATCTGGCCAAGACCAAGTTAAATGAAGCCCTTAATAATAAAGGGCTGCAGATCGATGAACTGATGATCCGCTATTTTAAATACTCGGACGAGATCCAAAAAAATATTGAGGCCAAGAAACTTCAAGATCAGCTGGTCTTTAAGAACCAACAGGAAGCCAAGGCCGCCACGGCTGAAGCGGAACTGGCCAAGATCATTGAAGAAGGGGAAGCCTTAATGAAAATTGAACTGGAGAAAGGCAGCGCTCAAGTGATGACTACCACCGCTGAAAAAGATTTATATGTGAGACAGAAACATGCCCAGGCCGATCTTTTGGTCAAGCAGGCAGAGGCCAATAAAATCAAGTTAAAGAACCGGGCCTTACAAGGTGCCGGATCTGAGAACTTGGTGGGATTGGAAATGGCCAAAATTTTAACTGGGGTTGAAATGATTGTCTTGCCCTCTGACGGTGCGTCGGGCTTTAATCCGTTAAACTTAGAGAAAACGAAGGGGCTGTTCCAATGATTAAACGATTTACGCTTCTGACACTACTGCTATTTCTGGGCCTATCCTTGACAGGCTGTATCTTTCAGACCACCTCATCGAACGAAGTGGGGGTCCGGACCCGAAACTTTGGGTTTTTAGGGACCCAAGGTATTGAAGACCGGATCTATCAACCTGCCTCCACTTATTTAATTTTACCCTATGTGAATTCCTGGCATACGTTTAATACCAACTTACAGAATATTGAAATGACCCTTAGTCGATCGTCAGGTGATATTCGGGCCCAAGATGACCTACGATTCAAGACCACAGACGGGAATGATATCTCTTTGGATCTGACCATCTCTTACAAAATTATCCGGGAAAAAGCGCCCTTTATTTTGGGGTTTGTGGCCAAAAACGACCAAGAGCTTAGGACCAAAATTATTCGGACCGTGGTGCGAAGTATCCCTCGGGATATTTTTGGGGAACTGGAAACAGAGCAATTTTATAAAGCGGATATGCGGGCACAACAAGCCGAAAAAGCCAAAGTTATTTTGAATAAGATTTTGAACCCATATGGGGTCTCTATTGAAAGTGTGCTTACCAAGACCTATCGATATAACCCGGATTATCAACAGGCCATTGAGGACCGAAAAATTGCAGAACAAAAGACCCAAAAACTGATCTCGGCGGCACTGGCCAAAGAAGAAGAATATAAACGGAAACTGGAAGAGGCCAAAGGGGAGGTCAATAAAATGGTGGCCAAGGTGAACGGCGAATACGAAAAAGAGAAAATCGCTGCGAATGCGTATTACACCCAACAGCAAAAAATTGCCAAAGCGATTTATGCAGAAGGAAGCGCTGAGGCCAAGGCCATTAAAGAGATGAACCAGGCCCTGGTCGAACAAGGTGGCGAGGTCATGGTGAAATTAGAGATCGCCAAGGCCTTGAAAGGCAAACGAATCTTTTTATTGCCCTCTAACTCGTCAGGCGGCCTGAACTTGCAGACCCTGGATGTGAACCGCTTCTTAGAAGCCCATGCCATCCAAAACATTGGTAGCAAGGTCTCGAATGCCAACAACTAAACTTCCGGTCCCGGTCCAGCTTCTTAAGGTCATCGCGTATCAGTTGGACTTGGTGGCTGATCTTTATGACCCAGATAGTGCTTCCTTCAAGGCATTTGTGAGCCTGCTTGAGACCCAGACTTCATTTGAGAAACGGCCTGAGTTTCAAGAAAGTTCATTGATGATCACCCATGTCCAGACCCTGATGCTCGCTGCACTGTCCATGTACGGTGGGGTCCGTATTCCGGCCATCAAACAGCTACGCTATAACGACGACCAAAATCACATTCGATTGACTTGGGATACCGGGATCACCGAACAAATTACTTTTGGGAAACTCGATGACTCATTTTTGGGCTTTTCGTCCCATTTCCAATCGATACTAGGGGCGAAACATGTCAAACACAAGCAACTGCCACACACTTTAATTCGGGGTATTTATCAATATATTTTTTCCTATATTAATATCTTAGAGAGCCTATCTGACAGATTGAAACTGCTCATTAAGACCCCCTCTGAGCTGACCCAGCTATTACAAGATCAGCAAAACCATGATCTCTTTTTTATCTTATTATCTAGTATGCCCAGCGAACAGATCAATGCCATGTTACTTCATATCCAGCAGTATTTTCCGGAAGACTTGCTGGTCCAGACCCCGTCAGGAAATAAGATGCCCGTCTGTTCCTTGTTCCAGAGCCCCAGTACCGATACCGAGTTCTTAATTGAAAAAATCAAACTCTATTTGGACCTATACTATAATGGCAAGCTGCCCATTATCCAGGAGATTACCCAAAGTAAGAGCATTGGCTTTTTCTCTGAGATGGCCCAAAATACCCAGGTCTGGGACCAGACCACTGAGACAATTGAGGCCCTGGTCACACAGCAAGTGAATGTCCGTTTGGATATGTATCAGTATATTAACACTTACTTGGATCGCATCGTTGGCTAAGTTGACACGACGCTACTTGGACTATAATGCCTCCACGCCCCTCCATCCATGTTTGGATCGAAAGTGGCCCCAATTTGCCAAGGCCTTTGCCAACCCGTCCAGTTTACATGAAAGTGGCCGGGTGGCCCGAGAGGCCATCGAATCGGCCCGTGAAACCATTGCCTCTTTTATTTCGGCCAGCCCTGAGCAACTGGTCTTTACCTCCAGTGCCAGTGAAGCCAACAACCAAGTAATTCAGTGGGTCTTTGACCATCATGGCCCTGACGCTCATGTTATTATTTCCGGTTTGGAACATTCATCGATCCGAGAACCGGTCTCCTATATCCAATCACAAGGCGTTCAGGTCAGTATTATTGAACCAGATACACAGGGTCGGATCTGTGTGGATGATATCGCAGCAGCGATCACTGATCAGACCCGCTTAATTAGTGTGATTTGGGCCAATAACGAGATCGGGACCATCCAACCTATCCCTGAGATCTTGGCCCTTGCCCAAAAAAATAATATTCCCTTCCATACAGACGCCGTTCAATGGCTGGGCAAATATGAGATTAATTTACAGACCCTTGATGTTGACTTTATGACCCTATCGGGCCATAAATGCTATGCCCCGAAAGGGGTCGGGGCCTTGTACGCCAAAGACCCTATTGGCTTAACGCCCTTTATTCGGGGCGGGAACCATGAACGGGGCCTTCGCTCAGGTACCGAGAATACCATGGCCATCATGGCCTTTGCCGAGGTCCTGGCCCATACCGACCCGTCGGCCCTTGAGGCCCATATCAGGCCCTTAAAATCACAGCTGGTCGACCAGCTTAGCGAACGGATCAGTGACTATTATCTGGTCGGAAACCAATCACACTGCCTGTATAATACCCTGGCCTTTGGGATTCAAGGTGTGGACGCCCAGGCACTGGCGATGAACATGGACTTATTGGGCATTGATATTGCTACGGGCTCGGCCTGCTCGTCAGGAGCCACCGAACCGGCCCATAGTATCAAGGCCATCCGTCTACCCAAGTCCCAGCAAAATGAAGTGGTTCGATTAAGTTTGGGTCAGTTCACAACTGCTGAGGATATTGAAATGAGTCTAGCGGCCTTATCCCAATCTGCTGACCAAATCCGACACGCATGAGCCCTCATCCCATCATGGCGGCCTATGACCGATTTGAGTTATTACCTGGTGACCGGTATCGTTGGGACTTTTGGGCCAGCGCCCAAATACAAGGAACCTGCTTGCAGTTGATGGGCAAAGTCTCTGGTGACCAGATCTTGGACTGTAAATGGCGAATGGACCCGATCCATCAAGACTGGGTTAACCTCTGTCAGAGTACCTGTCAGGCCCTGATCGGTCAATCGTTTGAAGATGTGTTTCGGAGCACTGACCCACCCGACCTTCCGAACCCCATCTTGGCCCTCTGTTCCTGGCCGACACGTATCAGCCCACAATAACCCAATGAGTTCGCTTCGAAAAGTCCTGGCCCTTTCACTGCCCCCGACTGAGCGTCACCCCATCTAAATTGAATTGGCGATTGGGTTTGATCAGTTATGGGATTATTATCAACAGGGCCACTCAACGTCGAGCTATGCCCCTTATTTTGAATTTCTTTCCCTTACATTAGGACGTTTATATGCCCTGGATCCATTGCCTCCAGTTTCGAACTTAAACGAGATTGCCGATTCGTACCTCTCACAGCTCAAGACCCTTCATTCGGACCCTGAACTTTCGCCCTACCAAATCACCTTTGTTGAATTTATGTATGGCCTGATGTTAGTCATGCCCTTACTTTTGGCCGGGAACCTTCATTATGCGCCACTGATTCTGGATCCTTCATCTAATCAGGGGGTACTGGACTCATCCCCTTTTAATCCGTCCCATCAATCGATGCCTGCCAATGGCCCTTTTTGGGCATCTCAGTTACATCAAGTGACCTTAAAACTCCATCAGATGAGTCAGCAAGTCTATCACCACTACCAAACAACGCCGAGCCTCTTTTGGCAGCAAACTCAAGAGCACTTGTCACGCCAACCTGAGCTTGCTTCCTTCTTTGATCGTCTGGTGGGGATCCGATATTTACCTGACGCTAGTGATCATAAAAGCCGTTCGGTTTTGGGTCACTTACAGACCCTGCACTGGGAGGGGTTTGGTGGTACTGGTGCATGGTTTGATGACCTGATGTGTGCGTCGGGATCACCACGATCAAGTCTATTTTTGGACCCATCCCTGTATCGGCGCTGTTGTTTGGGATGGCACACCCAACCTGATCCTACCACTTCTGAATCTGTGGAGCTTCGACCCGTTAAAAATGTTGCAAAGAAAGG
>PBBE01000058.1 GCA_002716485.1 Actinomycetota bacterium | reverse complement strand
TGGAGGGATGGCGGAGCGGTCAATCGCAGCAGACTGTAAATCTGCCGGGCTATGCCCTACGTTGGTTCGAATCCAGCTCCCTCCACCACTTATAATAATGTTATTGTAGACTGTAATTTTTTAATTTCCCTGACATTATGAACACAGTTTACTTGAAGATGACGTTGATACTCTATTGGGGTTGATGGAAGCATTTTATTTCGTTCTGATCGGGGTCGGAAACAGGCGATAGATCACCTGAGGCAACTTCATTACTACTGCACTGAAGGGTTTAGTTTAAAACAAGGACTCTCATTAATGGGTGTGCATCAGGTCAGCAGTCATGCCAGTGGGGCACTGATCCGAAAGCTAATCCCGGTCCCATTTCCGATCTGGATCCCGGATAATTTATCCCACCTTCATTTGGGGAGTTTATTCACTGACATGACGGCCTACCTGGTCCAGGAACAAACCGACCTGGAGTACCACCGACGACAGTTACGCTACCCATTAACACTACTGGTTACTAGTATAGTGTTGGTCATTTTTTTGATTGGCTGGGTAATGCCTAGCTACCAGCACTTTTTTGATCAGTTCCAGACCCCCGCTCCTGCTATTTATGTAGGGCTTTCAGGGTTAGGTGACCCACTCTCAACCTACGCTAGCCACTTCTTATGGGGCCTATTTTTTCTGACTTATATGGGCCTTAAAGCAGGGATAAGTAATCGCAACTATTGGCCAAAGCAGCGTGACCGACGTGCCGATCTATTTTACTTACTGGCCCTTCTTTTACGACAAAAAATTCCATTAAAAGCAGCCCTTTCACAGCTACGATTCCCTGAAAATTTGCTTATATCCGATCAAATTGAACAAATCAAAACCCATCTTCATCATACCGGGAACTTATATATGGCACTCTTATGTCACCTTGACCTACCAACCCCTATCCTCTCTCAATTTCAAAATAGCCTTCACTCAGCCCCTCTTTCTGAAACCTGCCAGCGCATTTATCAGTCCTTAAAAGACCGTGAACATCAATCTCGAGACCGTTTCTATCGCTGTTTAACCCCCTTGCTTCTCTTCTTTATTAGTCTACTCGTTTTAGGGCTAATGGGCGTGACCTTTCTTCCGATTTTATCTGCCCTTTCATCTCTATAACCCCTATTGACGTTATTTATTTTTTAATTTATTATTTATTAACGCAATCACCCCCCTTACTGGTCTCACCCAAGGAGTCTCCAATGAACACCATTAGTCCCAATGACTTTCCCCACGGCCTTACCCGAGCATCTCATACAGGATTTAGTTTAATTGAGTTAATGATCGTCTTGGCCATTATTGGCATTATTAGTACCACTGTCATTCCCAACTATACCCGCATCCAAAATAATGCCAAAGAACAGCAAATCAAGACCCTTACCCAGCAAATTGAATTGGCATTAGCCTCCTACCAGTTTACCCATGGCGACTATCCGCAAGAGTCTAATATCGAACACATGCTCACAACCCTGGTTAATGACGCTCAACTTCGTGCCTACCCTAAAAACCCTTTTACCCAGTCTGAATATGAGAATAATGCCAGTGCTGGTAAGCTCACTTATACCTATGACACGGATACAAATCAGTATCAATTAAGTGCCTACGGCAAGGATAACATCACGGTTCTGTCTCAGATCACGAACTAAAGGCTACTCTTGTGTAAGGCCTTTCGCATCTTCTCGATGGCCTTTTTATATATTCGAGATGCTTGGGATTCTGATAACTGAAGTTTTTTGCCAATTTCTTTAAATGTCAAATCACTTCGGGTATGGGCCACTACTACTTTCTTTTCACGAAAACTTAAGGTTGATAAAAGTCGGTTCAGCTGGTCCCCATTTTCAAATTTCTCTTGAAAACTTGCATTTTGCTGCACGGTTTTGTACATATAAGCGGCATCCACCACCCATTCATAAACCCGGCTAGGATCGGTTCTGGTAATATATCGAATATGATCTTTTAAGGCCCCGCCCACGCGCTGACGTGCCAACATCCAGATATTATCGTTCTTACTGGGTGCCCATACTTTAACGGTCTCAATAAACTCTAAACGGGCAATGGTTAATAGGTCATCAATTTCACTTTCCCTGACATGGGTGGGCAACTTTTTTGAATATTCATAGACCAGCCCTTCAATCCGCTTATGAAAGTTGATCAACGTCTCATTAATAAACCGCTTCAATACATAGACTTTACAATGATTGAGAATGGACGGGGCAATTTTATCCCATATTTTTGTTACCGACTCGGGCATTTATTGAAGTCCAATCCGTTTATATAATGCCTCTAAGTAAGTCTGATGATCCTGATGCTCATGCATCTCTTCCGGTAATAACCCCGTGATCACACTCATTAATTCATTCTTAATCTTGGCCTTTAACTTTACTTTAGTATCCTTACTTTTTACAGTTAACTTCTCTAGCTTAAGGTCCATCTTCCCTTTCACTTTGGCCTCTTTGTCGCCCCGAATTTGGGTTTGGGTCAAACGCTGCTCGTAATATGATTCTGAATTAGACGCCGTCGACACTAAGTACTCCTATGGACTGAATCTTTGCTTGGGGAATGACCTCATTATACGATAAAACACATAAAGATGGATAGTTTCGTTCCGAAAATTTCTTAAAATGGGCACGTAAGCGCGGCGAACATAAAGAGACAGAGGGCTTGTCCATTTTCCTGAAATTGGCCATATACTCCCCCACTAACTCTAAGACCTTGTCCCCTATCTGAGGATCTAAAGCCAAGAATGCGCCGTATTCAGATTGAGGGACCGAATTGATCATAGGCTCTTCCAAGCGCGGGTCAATGGTAAACACGGTAATTTTGTCTTCATCGTCCATATAACTTCGACAGATCTGTCTGGACAGAGACTGACGGACATATTCCGCCAATAAATTGGTGTCTCTAGAGACATTGGCATAATCCGCTAGTTTTTCCATAATGGTTGATAAATCCCGTATTGATACTCGCTCTTTAACCAGCGTCTGCAAGACTTTATGGACCTGACCTAATGAGAGTAGATCGGGGACCAGTTCTCTCACAATGGCCGCATTGGTTCCTTTGACCAACTCTAATAAGGACTGGGCATTTTGACGGGTCATAATCTCATCCGCATGCTGCTTAATACACTCTGCAAAATGCTCCGCTATAAAGTCGGTGACATTTTGGGCCGGAATCACATTTTCCTGTAAAATTTCAATTTGGTCTTCCGGGACCCACGACGCTGGCTGACCCGAAATAGGATCTATGGCTTCTAAGGCGGTAATCCCTTTTCGCTTAAGTTCGGTAATGGTCCGTTGCACAAAATAATGGCCAGGCATGGCCTCGCCTACCGCAATTTGAGTCCCTCGAATATCCACAATATATTGATTGGGTGGCAAACTTAAATCATCCATGACCCGGACCCCTGGAATCACAAAGCCTAAGTCTTGTCCGATATGATACCTCACTAGGGTAATCCGCTCTAATAAAGGCCCATTTTGACTGGGATCAATAAAGGGCACTAAATTCCGGCCCGTTTTCAGACTAATGGGGTCTAATGCCAAGGTCCCCAACAAATTCTCTGGCTTTTTCATGGCATCTTTGGCCTGCTCTTGACTCGACTCGCCGTCTGCGTCCCCTTCTTCACTTTGTTTTAAAATATACCAGGCGCCACCTGCAATAACGCCTGCCATGGATAAAAATGCAAAAGTAGGCAGACCTGGAATCAATCCAAATAACGCCAATACGACTGCAGTGGTAGCAAAGGCTTTGGGTTGAGAAAAAATTTGCTCTTTAACATCCGTCCCTAAGCTGGCGTCAGACGCTGACTTGGTAACCACTAGACCTGTAGCAATGGCAATTAAAAGGGCCGGGATTTGGGCCACCAGTCCATCTCCGATGGAAAATCGGGTAAAGACCTGGGAGGCCTCCCCTAAGCTTAACCCCTGTTGAAAACGACCAATTAAGATCCCCCCTAGTACATTGATTAACAGGATAATAATCCCGGCAATCGCGTCCCCTTTTACAAACTTATTCGCACCATCCATGGACCCAAAGAAATTGGACTCCCTTTCCAAGTCTTTTCGTCGTGTTTTGGCCTGATCGGCATCAATTAAGCCGGCATTTAAGTCGGCATCAATACTCATTTGTTTACCTGGTAAGGCATCCAAGGTAAATCGAGCGGCGACCTCTGCGACCCGCTCCGCCCCTTTGGTGACCACCATAAACTGCACCAGGGTAATAATCAAAAAGGCCACAATCCCCACCACAAAGTTCCCCCGGGTTACAAACTCAGCAAAGGCTTCCACTACTTTTCCATCAAAATCGGTTCCTAACCCTAAAATCAGTTTGGTTGAAGCCACATTAATGGACAATCGAAACAGAGTAATGACTAATAACAACGACGGAAATGCCGCAAAATCCAAGGGCTTAGATAAAAATAAGGAGACAAATAAAATGGCAATGGAAATGGCCATGTTTAAGACCATTAACAAATCCAGCATCCAGCCCGGAATCGGGACAATCATAATACTGACAATCAGTATTATGATAAAGGCTAAGACTAATTCTTGGGTCGAAAAAAGGCGTTTTAGTATGCCTGTATTCATAATAGTGCTTCCCAATCTTTGTGCTTAATGGCTAATATCGTCGTTTCCTCTTCTTCTTTAAATTATACACAAAGGCCAAAATCTCTGCTACTGCCTTATAATATAAAGGCGGCACATCGGATCCAACTTGCGTTAATTTATATAAGGCCTGGGCTAAGGGCGGGTTCTCAATAATAGGGACATAATATTGCTCAGCCATCTTTCGGATATCAGCAGCAATTAATCGTTTTCCTTTGGCCACCACTTTGGGCGCCTTCATCATATTGGGGACATATTTAATGGCAATTGCCAAATGCACCGGATTAGTGACCACGACATCAGCCCCAGGCACTGAGCCCATTTGACGACCCTGGGCCATCTCTCTTTGGGTTTGACGTTGCCGCTGCTTAATGGTCGGGTCTCCTTCAAGTCGCTTGTACTCATCTTTAATTTCTTTTTTGGACATCTTTAAGCCCTTAATATGTTCGTATTTCTGATAAAAATAATCAAATACCGCAATCATCAAATATACAATGGCCACTCTGGTCACAATTTTCATGACCATCGCCCCGGTATACGTCATTACCTGCCATAAGCGTAACTGTTGGGCAATAAGCACTAAAAAAAAGTCCTCTCGAATGGCCAGAACAATTACCACAATAATCACTAACATTTTAATCAATGATTTTAAAAACTCTACATAATGCTTTAAGCTAAAATACTTTTTGACCCCTTCTAAGGGATTTAACTTTTCTAGTTTAGGACTCAACGAGTCGGGGGCAATTAAAAAGCCGGTCTGTAAACTCTCTACGACTAATGCTACCAGTAAATTGGCCCCAAATAATGGCGCAACAATTAATAAGAAGGTATTTTTAGTGGTCCCTAATAAATACCCCACCAAAGAGGGTGAAAATGGAATGGCCACAAACTCTAATGACTCGACAAATAAACTTGTGAGCTTTTCCCACATAAAGGTCGCTGAACTTTTTAGCGTGTTAAATGACACAATTAATAAGACCGCGGTGGTCAGATCCTTACTTTTGGCAATTTGTCCTTTTTTTCTGGCCTCCCTAAGTTTATGAGGGGTCGGCTCCTCGGTCTTTTCGCCTGAATCTTCGCCCATATTATCCCTTTAATTGTAATAAATAGAGTACGTTGAGCATTTTATCCATGACTTGGTAAACAATTCGTAATAAGGCATTTCCCAGTCCAGGAATAATGGCCAAAAAGATAAACAATGAAACAGTAGGTTTAATTTGAAACCCTAAATTAAAGACATTAATTTGCTCGGCGACCCGATTGAGGACCCCAAAGCCAAAGTCTACTAAAAATACCACTAGAATAATGGGGCTGGCCAATTGCATCCCAATTAAAAAAATATCTTTACCAAAGGTCATGATATATCGAATGCCTTCAGTAAAATCAATCGGAGATCCAATGGGGAGCAAGAAAAAGCTCTGATAAAGGGCTGACAGCACCATATGATGACCATCAATGGCCAAAAACACAATCAAAGATATCCACTTAAGTAATTGCTCAAAAAGCGCCGCATTTTGGCCTGTAGACGGGTCCATCAAACTGGCCACACTAATCCCTGCCTGGGTATCCATTAAGGTTCCGGCAAAGCGGATCCCCACCACAATTAAATCAGCGGTAAAGCCCACAATAACCCCAATTGTAAACTCCACTAAAATGGTAATCATTAACAATAGCGGGGTGTTGGGGGCCTTGGTTGATAAGGGCACCACAAAAATTAATAGGCTGGCCACCCATACCAAAAGGGTCATTTTAAACCATGCACTGATCCGCTTATCGTTAAAAAAAGGAGCAGTGAGAAACAAGCCTACTAGGCGGGCTAAGATGAGTAAAAACGCCATCGCTTGAGCCGGGGTAATAATCATCGGGAATAGGCAGGGATATTATTCCATAAATTAAAGGTAAGCTCTACAATGATTCTAAACATCCAAGGAAAAGTGGCCCCTAAGACCATCATTACCACGACCATTTTAGGGACAAAGGTGAGGGTCTGTTCTTGAATTTGGGTAATGGCTTGAAATATGGCAATAATGAGACCGACGACCAGACCCATCCCAACGGATGGTAAGGAGGCAAATAAAATGACTTGAATAGCGGTGTTTAAAATTGAGTTAGCGACATCGAGAGACATAATGGCTCCTTTACTATTATCATACCTTAGTTTAGTTCATATTTAAAAATTAAATCAATGGGATAAAATGATCCTGCTTGAGGCATGGTTTTAAGGGAAATACGCCGCGATTCGAATGGAGGTAACGAATAGGAGGCCAACTCCTTAATAATCATGGTCTGATCTTTATACGTAATAATACCCAACTCTTTTAGCTTGCCATCCAATAAAAAGACTCCCCGATCAATTGAGTTTTGTTGATGAGGGGCCACTAAAATCTGGACATCGGCCGGTTGAGGTAAAGGGTTGCTCAATTCTACTTGAATATCATATAAGAGCCCATAATTGCCTTTTAATGGCTTTTGATATTGCATATCTTTTATATACGGGGGCCCGCCAACACGGATCTTATCATCCTGAGTACCCACTGAAAATTGTTTAACGATCTGCTGTTTCGCATGCCGAAAAAAATAGGCTTCAAATGGCTCTGGATGTATACTTTGATCTAATAAGGGTATAATTTGTGGGTATTCATCATTTGCGACTACCATGACCAAACGGATATTTTCTTGTTGGCTTAATTTCAATTGAATAATGCCCGATGAAGACTGTTTATATTTAAGTGGGTGAGCCAATAACTGGACTTTATGCTTACCTGGAATCGTGACCATTTGAGGGGCCTGATTAAGCTGCCCAAAAAACTGACTTAAGGCCAAATGGCCGGTAAATACATAATCTAAAGACGGGCCTGCCTTAGATTGAATATATGACATAGTGGCCGTTTCTTGGTCCCGATTAATGGCCCAAAGCTGGATCTCCAATGGCGCCTTTGCCAAGCCCCGATGATGATAAAAGAGCCGGACTAAAGGAACACTCATTTGCCAGTCAAATACTTGACCCGGATAGGTAATGGACTCTGGCTTGTTGCTGACAATTAACCGCTCTTGACTAAAAAAGTCCATTTGAGGTGCCCACCCTAAAATTGGATGACTCCAAAGGAGCGCCATCAATACTAGGATATACGGCGTCATTGAAAGCTAATCAGTAAGCCCCGAATAATTAAATTCCAGCCATCGGTAAGTACAAATAATAGGATCTTAAAAGGCAATGAGACCATGGCCGGCGACAACATAAACATCCCTAAGGATAACAATACATTTGATATGACCAAGTCAATGACAATAAAGGGAATAAATAATAAAAAGCCAATTTGAAAGGCCGCTTTGAGCTCTGAGATCACAAATGCTGGTATCAAAACATGCAACGGCACATCTTCTTTCGCACTGGTATGTTTCACTTTGGAAAACTCTAAAAAGAGGCCCAAGTCTTTTTCTTGAACAAATTTGAACATAAATTCCCGTAAAGGCTTCATGGCCAGATCAAAGGCCACCGTTTGGGTAATTTGGTTATCTTGATAGGGTAAAATGGCCGTCTCATACACTTTATGATAAGTCGGGGTCATCACAAATATAGTCGTAAATAAAGCCAAGGTCACTAATACTGAATTAGGGGGTGCTTGCTGGGTTTGCAATGCCTGTCTGGTCATACTTAATACAATGACGACTCTTAAAAAACAGGTCACTGAAATTAATAAAAATGGTGCCAAAGTTAATAAGGCCATGGCAATTAATAAATTAATCGAGGTACTAAATCCTTCGGGATCAAAAATATCTTGTAAGTTTACCCCAGGGCCTTGTTGCGCAACCGCCAAACTGGGTACAAGGAGTACACCCAGAAAAATAAACTGAAATAGTGTTGTCTTTTGGCAGGACTTAATATAGGACCAAAGTGTTCTTAACTGGTTCACGTCACACTAAGCTCCTTTTTTTCTGCTGTTATCTGCTGAATCACTGATATCTCCTTACTGCCTACTCCTAATAAATACTCTTGGTCTCGTACTTGCACCACCACCAAGGATACATTGGCATTTAAGGCCAAGCGATCTTTGACTTTTAAGTCCCCTGCAAATTTTTTGAGGTAAACGGTCTTACTGGCCTTTATACCCCCGATCAAAACCAATCCCATTACCGCCAAGACAATGAGTACTTGGCCATAATAAGTGATCTCCATTATCCTTGCATTCGTGAAATAATATTGGTGATTCTTAGGCCATAGTTATTGTCAATGGCCACCACTTCTCCTTGGGCAATCACTTGATCATTAACGACTAAGTCCAATGGCTCTCCCACCAATCGTTCTAACTCAATAATGGCGCCTTCAGTGAGTTCAAAGACTTCTTTAAGGGAAATTTTAGATCGCCCTAACTCCACCGATACTTTAACGGGAATATTACTGAACACATCCACATTAAATTTATCCGATTGTGCACTGGCACTTAGATTTGGGAATTCAACATCCGCGACCTGTTGATTTGAATCAGGAGAGGTGGGCACCTCTTCAAATTCAAAGTCATCAAACTCTTCCTTACTTTCTTCGGTCATGGAAAATGCATCTTCCATAATAGGATCCACATCTTGCAATGGATCGACATAATTATTTTGCGTTGTCACTTTGTAACACCTCCTGAATTAATTGTTGATAATCTTGAGCTGCCCTGGAATTAGGGTCATACTCAAATATCGTTTGATTTTTACCCGCTGCCTCTGACAAAGATACACTGACTCGGATAGGGTCAGATAAATAGCTTGGAAACACCCGTCTCAAGCTATCTAATATATCTTTTGATTTTTTATTTCTCTTATCATAGAAAGTCGGGATCACCTTAGCAATTTTAATATTCTTTTTAAAAATACTATTGATCAACTTAATGTTTTTTAATAACTGCTTAACCCCAATCAATGCCAAGTACTCCATGGATACCGGCATTAATATTTCATTGCTATATAATAGTGCATTTTGATTTAAAACACTCATGGAAGGCGCGCAATCTAATAAAATATAATCATAACCAGACAGGCCATTTAACTGCTCTGCCAAGACAAACTCACGACGCTTTAACTTTGAAATTTTAACTTCTGCTGGAAATAAATATTCATTCGCGGCAATAATATCTAAGTTCTCACGTGCGTTCACTACACACTCACTGGCTTTTTTTTTCTTCATTAGCACTTGATATAAGCTATCTTTACTTTTAACGCCCAAGTGATAACTAACAGACCCCTGGGGATCCGTATCGATCACTAGCACTTTTTTTCCTTGTAATGCCAGGCCATGGGCCAAATGAATCACGGTACAGGTTTTCCCGGTGCCACCTTTATAGTTAATGATACTTATTTTTCGAGTCATCTACTCGTCCTCAAGATCTTCAAAATCGTCATCGTCTAATTCAAATTCATCATTATCAAGGGCCTTTGTGCTCACCGACTCAGATGCCGCCATGTCATCCTCATGATCAATAAGGTCTTCATCATCTGCCCCGTCTTCTTCTAAGTCATCTGTGTCATCTTCTAGTTCATCTGCCTCTTCTTCTAGCTCTTCTGTGTCATCTTCTAACTCATCTGCCTCTTCTTCTAGCGCTTCTGTGTCATCTTCTAACTCATCTGTATCATCTTCTAGTTCATCTGCCTCTTCTTCTAACGCTTCTGTATCATCTTCTAGCTCATCTGCCTCTTCTTCTAACGCTTCTGTATCATCTTCTAGCTCATCTGCCTCTTCTTCTAACGCTTCTGTGTCATCTTCTAACTCATCTGTATCATCTTCTAGCTCATCTGTGTCATCTTCTAGCTCATCTGCCTCTTCTTCTAAGTCATCAATGCCATCTAAAGCAAAGTCATCGTCACTTTCTTCCCATTCATCATGCTGCTCTTCTGCTGTGTCTGACGACTGAGGGGCGCCTGTATCCTCACTATTTAGCGGTGCTTCATCAAAAGGGGCGTCTTCTTTGAGCACGTCCTCTGGGTCCTCTGCCATTGTCGGGTCTTCGATCATAGGGGCAGCCTCTTCAAAATTAGGTGTATCGGACTCAGGGGCCGAGGTATCAATTCCTTCCTCTAAAATATCATTGATATCTTCTTCTGAAATACCCGTTATTTCTGTTGGACAAGCAGACTCTAGCTCAGCCGATGTCCCCGCATGCTCACCTACTGTCTCTTCTGGTTCTGATGGCGCTTGCGTAAACGTATCGGTCATAATGGGCACGGTCACATCTGAATGATCTGGTAACTCTTGTTTAGATATTTTCGCTTTAGGGACAATCTGAATACTCTTTGTTTCAAAAATAGATAATACTTGTAATGAATATCGATTTTCATGAATACCTGGCTGCGCAAGCATCCGTATATCCTCATCTAAATGTAAAGTAACAGGGTCATTAAATGACTGATCCAATGGAATTACATCTCCCACTTGAAGCTGGTTCAGTTCGGTCATTTTTAAACTACCACTCCCCAATACCCCTCTAACATCCACTTTAATTTTATCTAATGTTCGCTCTTTAAGATCGATTTTTTGAACTAACGATTGTTTTTGTTTCGATTTCATTTCATGTAAGCGCCGAATGCTACGGGTTGGGTATGCCCAAATTAATCGCTTAAGCTCCCCTTCACCAAAATGCAAATAAAAAATAAAAATGACATACGCTTCTCGTAATGAGCTTTTTCGATCATACTGAAAGTCTCCGCAGGTAAAATCTAAAGAAATATCATCCGGTGAAATAATATTGGCCCATGCTTGTGAAAAATGAGGAATAGTGGCCTCCATCTGTGCCTCTAAAATACTTTGTTCAATGTCCGAAAAACTAGTCATTTCATTGGTATCACCCTTACCACCAATTAGGCGATTTACCATGACCCCGGCCAGATCAAAATCAAAAATTAGATTAGACAATCCAATATTAGGTAAAACAAAGTTCGTTTGAACGACATTTTCTTGCTGCATATTCACAAAGTTCTCATAGGGCAACTGTAATGCTTTTATCGTATGCAACTCTATTTTTATATGCATGTATTTCGAGAACTGCTGAACAATCTTATCAGCCAACTGATAGTGCTGATAATGGAGCTGGTTCATTAATTCACGGGGCAAATTATCAAAATTGATATTTTGAATTTGAGATATCTGAACATCATCCACCTCTTTTTCTTTGAGTTGAATAGTTGTCCAGTCCCCGATGGCCGGGCCTAGTTTCAGCGATCGACTATAAATTCGATTTGACTTTGGACTCACGGTTTACTCTCTCTAAAATCACTTCTAATGGGACTCCTCCTTGTAGAAAAACGCCTTCCAAAGTGGCATAGGCCATATCTTGTTTTTGACGGTCATCCCTACTGTCAGTATACCTAATTTCTTCGATAGACGCAAAGAAATCTTCAGAAAGACTGGGATCATCCGTCTCACCTTGTGGCAAGGGGAGATTATTCAAATCAAATCCATCTAATATGGACACAAATTGATTGGATGAAGCGCCTGTTTTGGCAATCGCGGAATTAATATATTGTTGTGCTTTTAGCACTTCCATTTGCATTTTCCGGGTTTCTTTCGCCCGACTTCGCCTCAGGGTTTCTGGCGCACTTTGTTCTCGAAGAAAGTAGACCTTAATACGTGCTTTTGTATCAAGAATGAGTTCATAGCCTTGCTCAGTAATTCCAATTTCTATAACACGGCCCTCTTCTTCGGGGTCCATGCCAATGAGTCGAAATAACCGGGCAAGCCCCTTGGTTTTATCATAGCTTAATACTTGGCCTAAAAATTGATACTTAAGATAGCCTGCGATACTGGTTTGTTGATTAAGAGACCGTGTCCGTTGAGATGAAAATTGCCCTTGACTTGTTCCTGTGAAAAGTAATAACAATGCCCCTATGCAACAAATGTGCTTAATATTAATTATCTGAGTTAAATACTGTTTCAAAACTAGCTTCATCTCCCTCATTTTTTGGATTATCTTGTTGTTCGTCATCGTTGGAAGCATGACCTTCTGAGCCTTGCTCAAATAAGGTTTCATCAATGATTTCTAATTGAATTTCAATATCAGGAAAGGCGTCTTGAAGCGACATTAGCATGGCCTTCTGAGTCTCTTTATTTAAGAGGCTATCTTTTAAATGGGGATCTTTTGAAGTCACTTGAATGGCAAGTATTTCGTCGACTTTAGCGATTCTGATTTCTAATTGTAAATTTTGGAACTTGAATCTGACCTCTTGACGTCCAATTTTATATGATCGAATGACCTGAATGGTTTCTTCAATTAATTGAGAAACTGCACCCGGAAGTTGCCCAATAAAATGGGTTGTGATCGGGGTTAAATTAAATAAAATAGATTGTGATGCGCGTTCGGAAAACACGCGATCATCTGAGTCTGATTCTTGATGATCTTTGGATGTTGATTGTTCTGATTCTTGTTGCGATTGAGCTTGGTCTTGACTTGAATCTAAAAGTCGTTCTGCTTGATATTCATAAGGAATATTATGTACTTTGGTATTCCCTTTTTGTTTGTTTTCTTGACTTAATGTATTCTCAAATACACTGGCAAATGGTTCAAAGTTGGGTGGATAGGCCATACGATCCGGATTGGGGGTGTGACCTAATGAGTCGCCTCCCACATGAATCAAGACTTCGTTTCCCGTTGCTTGTCAACAATATCTTTTTTAATTTTATACCGATAAGAATCAAAGACTTGGCCTAGTTTTTTGGAGTAAGCCTCATTTTTAATAAAGTCTTTTTTAAGGGGAAACCGTTGTTGTAAAGTATAGCCTTTTTTTTCTAATGCTTTGGCCACTTCTAGTATTGGATTATCTGCATCTGAACTGGCAATCAAATCAACGTCCACACGACCTAAGTCACGCAAACCGGCATCCACCAAGTCCAAGATATATTCATTATCGATACTAGGAATAACAACATTAATATCATCTGGCAAAATATTCTTAGCTTGCTCAAATATCCGTAATAATTTCTTCTTAGAGATGGGTTTTAAGGATTGGGGCAGTCGTGGATGCGCCACTACTACATCTAAAATAAGCTCATGAATATTCTGATATTGACTATGCCTTTCTTTTAACGCTTTAAAATAATCCGTATATTCTGCCATGGCCTTATGCTCCGATACCGCGATTTTACCAATGGTAGGTAAGGATAATTTACCTGCCCATTCAAGCATTTTATAGCGAAACTGTTGACGCTTTTCAAAGGGCATCACTGAATCGGATATGGTATCAATATAATCTGATATACTATCATGGGATATGACAATTAAGGCACATACTTCTTGAAGCTTTTGTAATTCTGCAGGCGTTAAAATCCCCACATCTAAGACAGGAATTAGTCCTTCCAAGAAGCCTAGTTCTGCGACTGTATAGATATACTCAACAAAGTTATTAAACCCCCATAACTCTAAAGCCGATCGCACTTCAGCACGATGATCCGGCCTGGCAATTGACGTATATAAGCCTTCTCTTGCCCCTTTCAATCGCCCATCTTTGGCATACTTAATGGTGGTATAGGGGACCGCCATATGCTGTGCTGCAGGCACATGCAAATATGACTTTGGCTGCGATTTCATATGAGTCAAATAAACGTTCGTATATGCGGAGTACAGGATAAGATCAGATTGATCTTCCTCTACAACATTAATCTCCCCCTCTAAATTATCATGGTTCCCAAGGGCATACCCCATTGCCATATTGTTAGAATCCTGTTCTTATTGGTTTTATTCTTGCTTCACTTTTGTAATATGAACTATTCTTGGCCACGACTTACTCTCCCACTAGGGTAACCCAGCAGTACCATCAGCGCTGAAGGACTTAACTTCTGTATTCGGAATGAGAACAGGTGTACCCCCTTCGCCATAATGACCAAGAATAGTTCATATTATCTTATTTAATTGACTTACTTTTACTTGACGTCAAATTAACTATTTTTGTATTAATTACTACTGAAAAAGAAGTTGAAAGTTATCATTCATAAACCGCTTAATCAAGACCTCGATCGATTAGTACTGGTCTGCTTCACACATTTCTGCGCTTCTACGCCCAGCCTATCAACCTTGTAATCTTCAAGGGATCTTACTCCCATATAGGGATGGGAAATCTAATCTTGAGGGGGGTTTCCCACTTAGATGCTTTCAGCGGTTATCCCTTCCACACATAGCTACCCAGCGTTTACCCTTGGCAGGATAACTGGTACACCAGCGGTGTGTCCATTCCGGTCCTCTCGTACTAGGAACAGAGCCTCTCAAATTTCCTACGCCTATAGCAGATATGGACCAAACTGTCTCACGACGTTCTGAACCCAGCTCACGTACCGCTTTAATGGGCGAACAGCCCAACCCTTGGAACCGACTCCAGCTC
>PBBE01000057.1 GCA_002716485.1 Actinomycetota bacterium | reverse complement strand
TCATCCAATCTCTTTTACACTTAATGCCCTCTAAGCGTCTTCGTAGTAAACTACCTGATATATTTGAACACTTTCTCAATTATCGCCAGCTACTTCGTCAGTCACCTCAAAATTTCATTGCCATTACCAGCCTGTCTTGCCTATTCTCAGGGCTTTGCATTCTTCAACTTTGGCTACTATTTCGAGGGATTGCACCTACACTCCCCCTAGGGACGGGGCTTGGCTTAATTCCTCTCGGCATTTTAGCGGGCCTAATGCCCTTAACCATCTCAGGAATTGGGGCTCGAGATATTACATTTGTGGGGCTATTCACTGCCATTAGCTCTCTTGAAGCAGCCACCTTATTTGGCGCCCTCTCAACCCTTCGAATTCTGGCAATGGGACTCCCAGGACTCAGTGTTGTCAAACACTACCTAAAAGATTGGCGAAACCTTTCTAACCCTCCCCATCTCTAATAAATCAAGACGAAAAAATACCTCGAACAGGGCTTATAAACGTTGTTGTCTCACTAACAACCGCTAAAATCGTAAAAAACACCCCATACAAAACAGCAAAGCACCATAAATATTGCTGTGGACAAGCTCTAAATTCAGATGACTTCTTCACAATTAACCAATACGCAATCCCCAGCACACCTAAAACCAACATAAAGATACTCAATACCATTAAAATCGATTCCTGAGCTTCAACCGAAAATAAAACCCATTGATATAGCAACAACATCACAACCAATGAAATAACGACACCAAAAATCTTCTGACATCGTCGTCGATATTCAGCTGAAGGTAACACCACCGTCACTAACAGATGTCCCACCCACATCAACAAAAACGGAAACACATAGGCAATATATCGGGCTAATTTCGTATGCCCAGAAAATGAAAACAACAATAAGCAAGGTAAAAACCCCCATAACAGCACCTGATAAGACTCCGATTCTTTAATTTGAGCCCATATTCCCCGTTTAAATATCCCCACCAAAGCCGAAAACGTATATGGTAATATCCCCACTAATACCACTAAAGAAAAGCCGTAATAGTCTCGTCGTACCACGGCATCTACTCTAGTCGATTTAATATAGCGACCCAAATTATCCACTAAAAATGCCTGTATAAAATCCTGTCCTTGATATGCAATCTGGCCTAATAACCAGGGTAAATTAATGCCAAGAATTACCAAGATAATCAACGCGCCATCTCTTATTAATGTCCAAAAAGGACGCTTATAAATCCAAAACAAACCCAACACATAAATCCCTGATAAGCCCAAGCAAATTGAAAATCGACTTAAGCTGCCCAAGGCAATCATCATCAGCGCCAAGGCCAAATACATAGGTTTACATCGTGATAAATACCGTTCATAAAATGCCGCAAACATCAAATAAAAAATCGCTGCTGGCCAATCATACATAGGGGTTCTAGACAAATACACCGTTGCAATACTCGTCGCAAACACAAAAGTGTTCATCCAAGTAACCCGATCATCCCTCCATAAGGATTTTGACCAAAAATAACAAGTCCCAATCCCCAACAACCCCATTAGCATATTAAACATATTTAACGTCAAATCTACATCAGGAAGTATCTTCAAAAACAATGCCCCCGTCCAAACCATTAACGGGCCATGGGCCTGATCAGATTGAGACGATAACAACTCAGACCAAGATGAAATTGAGACTGAATACTGTGCCCAATTAACAATATCACCATCCGTAAGTGGAAAACAAACAAAGGGCCAAGAAAACACCAAAACCCCATAAATTAAAAAACAAATTAAAGGGTGCTTACGATAAAAAGAATGGCCCCTAATCATCAATCAAGACACTGCAACAATGGCATCCATTTCTATCATTAAGCCCTTTGGTAATGCAGGCACAGGTGCCGCTACTCTAGCAGGGCGATGGTCCCCGAAATAATCCGCATATGTCGCATTAACTTCTGGCCAAATATTAATATCTGCAATATAAATAGTAACCTTAATAACATGGTCCATTTTCCCACCTGCTGCCGTAACAATCGCCGCAATATTATCCAATGTCAATCGAGTTTGATCCGCCACCGACATATCCGCATCAATATGACCATCCGCTTGAATGGCAAGTTGCCCTGACACATATAAAAGCCCTTGATGACGTACGGCTTGGGAATAATGTCCCAATGGTGCCGGTGCCTGGTCCGTTGAAATAAACTGTAATAACTGAGTTTGTGATGATGTCATATCTCTCCCCTTAAAAAAACAGATCGTTGATTGGCTATCAAAAACACATACAAAACTTGGCTGGGGTGGCTGGATTCGAACCAACGATCACGAGACCAAAACCCGTTGCCTTGCCGCTTGGCTACACCCCAATATTCATAAATATTGATCCATTATACCCTAAGCAATGCAAAAAAAAAAGAGACACTTAAACACATATTTAAATACCGCCCCACTAGCACATTTACCTAAAGCCAGTTAAGCAGCACAATAGCGCCCAACAAGTCTATAAGGGCTAGTAAAAGCGTCCTACTTGAACTATAATCAACTTAATAAGTGTTACTGAAAAAAAGAGAGTACCCTCATGCCAAAGAAAAAAAACAAAAGCAAAGGTTTAAACTTAATCCCATTTTATGAAACCCGAAGTGGGGTTAAAAAAAAGATCCGTGAAATCAAGAACAAGCAATGGCCAGACGTCAGTAGCCTGGATGTCTATCGATTATTCGAATTTGGTTGGACCACAACTGAAATCACCAGTCACTTTAATGTTCGTCACTACCAAGTCCTAAATCGACTTCGAAAATTCTAGGTCAATTATATAACTTGACGGCGCTTCAAATGGCCCCCTGTCAATTCACTAATCTTATGACAAGTCATAAACGCAAACGCATCCATATTGCGTACCGCTTTCATTAATTTAGGCACTTCAAAACGAGTCACCACACAATACAATACATCCACTGGAGATTCTGAGTAACCGGTTTTACCACTCAAAATAGTCACCGCCTTATTCATATCCGTAATTAAAACAGACTTAATCACTGCACTTTGCTCAGACACAATATAAATCCCCACATATTCTTCAATTCCATATACAATAAAGTCCACCGCTTTTGCGGCACTTAAGTAACATAAAATAGAATACATTGCCACTTCTAACCCTAAAAAAAAGGCACTCACCATAAACAATAAAGTATTAAAAACCAAGATACTATCCCCTACTGAAAT
Organism: Actinomycetota bacterium; assembly: GCA_002716485.1. GTDB lineage: Bacteria > Margulisbacteria > Marinamargulisbacteria. The sequence continues at coordinate 15,640 of PBBE01000057.1, read as the reverse complement.
ATTCATGGTTTTTTTAACAATAATGGCCACGACCTCGGTCCCATCCAAGATACCGCCTCCTCGCAATACCATCCCAATACCAGCCCCTAAAAACACCCCGCCAAATATCGCCGCTAATAATAAGTCTTGCGTCACCGTTGGCACATCAATCCAAAAAATAAATGTTGCTAACATTAAAATAGCCAAAACCCCTTTAATTAAAAATGTAAGCCCAAATTCCCGAAGACCAAAAAGGACAAAAGGACAGTTAATCATTAACAGAACCCAAGATAAAGGCCAATTAAAAATGGCCGAAATTAACATTGAAAGCCCCGTAACGCCACCATCAATTAAATGGTTAGGTAACAAAAACCCTTTCAAGCCCAAAGTGGCCAATACAATCCCCAACAATATACTACTGACCTGTACAATGGTCCAATTTCCATTTTGCTTCTTTTGACTAGCAATCATCTTTTCATCCTTTTTACACACCTATTCAAATGAGTCGCCCATTAATTACCTCTAGTATAACCGGTCTACAAAGAAAGCCGCAAACCCAGTAAAATTTTAGACCCTGGCCATTCATGTCTATTCCTTATAAAATGAAATAATAATCACTAGACCATAAAAAGGCCCCCACAACATATGAGTAATGCAATCGAAATTAAAGACCTCAAAAAAACATACCCCAATAATATAAATGCATTAAAAGGCATTTCTTTAAATATCCAAAACAATGACTTTTATGGCCTACTGGGACCCAACGGTGCCGGAAAATCAACAACCATTAGCATTATAGTATCATTGGTTAAAAAATCTTCTGGCCAAGTCATTATTAATGGACAAGACATTGATCTTGATCATAGTGCAGCAAAACAACATATTGGAATTGTCCCTCAAGAATTCAATTTTAATATCTTTGAACCTTGTCAACAAATCATTATTAACCAAGCTGGCTACTATGGCGTTGAGCGTCATATTGCTGAACAGCGATGTGACCAATTACTTAGCGAAGTAGGGTTAATGGATAAAAAACATCTTCCTGCCGGAAGCCTTTCAGGTGGATTAAAACGACGGCTCATGATTGCCAGAGCCCTTATCCATCAACCCAGCATTTTAATCTTAGATGAACCCACTGCTGGGGTCGATATCTCATTAAGACGACAAATGTGGCAAATATTAAAAGAAAAGAATCAAAACGGCCTTACCATTATTCTAACCACTCACTATCTTGAAGAAGCAGAACAGCTTTGTGAAAACATTGGTATTATTAATCATGGTCAGCTCATTGAAAATACATCCAAAACAGGCTTACTAGCCCAATTAAATATGGAGTCTTATTTATTATTTTGTGACCCAATCGAAAGCTTTCCCCAGCAATCCCCATTTAGCATCCAGCAAATCACCAATAATAAACTTGAAGCCACACTAAATAGCAATCAGTCTATATCAGAGCTAATCCACTATCTTACTCAACATCAAATTACAATTCATCGCATCCAAAACAAAGTCAATCGGCTTGAAGAACTCTTCGTCAACCTTACCGAAGGAGCACCCATATGAACGGTCAAATAATAGGTTTAAAAACCATTGTACGGCGTGAAGTCACCAGACTCATTCGAATTTGGCGACAAACCATATTACCGCCTATTATTACCTCAACCTTATACTTTCTCATTTTTGGCAACTTTATTGGAGACCGAATCGGTGACATTGAAAACACTAGCTATTTATCATTTATGGTACCTGGACTAATCTTAATGACCGTCATCACCAACTCATTTACAAATGTTAGCTCCACTGTATTCGGGGCCAAATTTCAAAAAAGCCTAGAAGAACTCCTGGTCTCTCCACTCAAAAACACGACCATTTTAACAGGCTATATCCTAAGCGGGGTCATCAGAGGCTGCATGACTGGGCTGATGGTCTCTATTGTCTCCTTATTTTTTGCCCCCATTCATATCTATAGCTACGCCATTTCAATCATAAGCATGCTTCTAACCTCCATCCTATTTTCTTTAGCCGGCTTTATTAATGCCCTATATGCCAAAAGCTTTGATGACATTAGTATTCTTCCCACCTTTATTCTCACTCCATTAACTTATTTAGGTGGGGTTTTTTATTCTGTATCTCTACTGCCGCCCCTGTGGCAACAGATCTCTTACTTTAATCCTGTATTATATCTTATTAATTTATTTCGGTATGGATTTATTGGAATCTCAGATATTAATACCAGCTACTCATTAATAATATTAACCATTTTCACGGCCTTATTTTGGGTCCTTTCCTTACATTTGCTTAAAAAAGGCTTTGCAGGGTATCGAACATAGTCCTTGAGACTTTATAAAAAACAACCCCGCTTCCTACTAAGACAATACCAACACCTCTTACCCCCTAACCCAACAATATATTTAAATGTTTAAAACACTACAAAAGTGGGTATTAGACTGCTAGAACGCTGAAAAGAAGGAGTCCATCATGAACTTATATTTTATTACGCTAAATAAGCTTGAGCAATTACTAGGAGGTTCCTTATTTATTTTAGGCTCACAAATTAGCCTACTATACTACTCTAGCCACCTCTCTGACAGCCTTTTATCGGGATGTATATTTGCCTTTTTTGGAATAGGCTTACTCCTACTAGGCTCAAAAGAAACGGGCATTACCCATCATAGCAAAATCAAAAAGCACCGCTTTAAACGGCTTGAGTCCATCGTAATTAAATGGCCTATTCAAGAGTTAATCCAAAAAATTCCCCTCTTAGATTGGATCATCTTAATCAGCGGGTCCAGTATCGGCGCTGCTCTTTGTTGGACATTTTATTCCACAAACGCCACTCACTTACTCTTTCATGCCACATGTATTGCCCTTGTATTCTGGGGAATTGAATTTATCTTTAAAGACAACTCACCCATCAAAGCCGCCGTTAAAGAATCTATTGAGATCCAATTTAAACTCTCACAAATCAAAAAGAACCTTAACAAAGAAACCATAACCTTATTAGGAGGAGCCATCCTAGGTCTTCTTATCGGTTACCTTTTCTATCATAAAAGCATCATTGGGGCCGTATCAATTGCCACATTAATTCTAATCATTAGCAAAGGGATTGAATTAATTAAAGATGATATTTAATCATCATATATCCATGATCGGATATCGCCAGGCACTCATTACAATAGGGGCTTGTGTATTTCTAACCTCCCATCTATACGCCAACTCCTTTAATCTCATCCATGATTTTGGCACCTCCGCAGAATCCAGTGCCATTGGCCATATTCAAGGATTTAATAAAGGCGCAAATACCATTTTTGAAAACCCGGCTAGCTTATATAAAATCTCAAATAAATCCATCTCCTTATTTAATACATCGGTCATGAATATGGTCACTTATACAAGCCTTGCCTATGCACAAAAACTAGACGATATTCACGTTGGCATTGGCCTGTATCAAGCCTCCGTAAATAACATCCCAGAAACCAAAGAATTCCTAACCACCAGTTACTTTGACTACAAGAGTACCATTACTAAAGTTGCCATCCAAAAGCAATTTAATCCCTACCTATCTATTAGCGTGAATACCGCCATTTATCAAATGAAAATGCAAAATTATAGTTCTAAAGGGGCTAATTTTGACTTTGGTATCATCCAATTTATTAACCAACACGAACTATCCATCATTGCCCGAAATATCATTCCTTTACAAAAAGTAACCTACACCAATAGCAGTGATGACCAATATAATGCGACTGAGCATATCCCATTACAGTTTATTATCAGTAACAAAAGCCCCACCCCTTACAACATCGATATTTTAACGCAACTAAAATACTCACGTCAGCACCTACTCCCATCCTATGGATTAATTTACTACCCAAAATGGGGTCCATACATTGAATTTCGAGCCGGGTATAAAAACGAACTAAGCTTAGCACTCACACTACATAAACGATATACCATCGGCTTAGTCATGGACCTATTTGGCCTAATACTCGCCTACTCTTACGAACAAAACGATTACCTACCTAAGCCCAGCACCAACCTATTTTCAATCAGCTATAACTTTTAGAAATACTCTTCCGTAAGCCAAGTCCATTTAAGCTTCAACCAGAAGATCACACTCGTATCTTTAAAGCGATATAATTTTTCACTCGTCAACACATATAAACTGTTATCTTTAACCAAAGGTCGAGATAACCCTTCGCCAACTTTAAAGCGGTTTTTGACAGCCCCTGTTTTATAATCTAAAAATAGCAAATACCCATCATCATCCACTGATAATATATAGTCATTAAATCGGACAATATCAAAATTATGAAACGGCAAATCCTTAGACAACCATACGGCCTGTCCCGTTTTACGATCCAGGGCAATAATTTTACCTTGGTTAGCTTTATCTTTCTGCTTAGGATACGAAACCAAATAAAATAACAACGACCGATACGCCAAGGGCCCTTTAATACTCATATCTTTTGAAAAGTAAGACCGCTCCCATATAACCCGTTTAGTATTTAACTTTAATTGTCCAATAAACCCATTTTTCCGATGATAAAACAACGTATTACGGTCAATATTATCCGCCACCATATCCGGCTCAATTTGGGCCAAAGAATCAAACTCTAAAACATCGGTTCGCTTATTCCGATGAGAAATCATAATACTAGCCCCAAACTTAGGCAATTTAATATCCACCAAATGTTTGGCCTTCGTCTGAAACACATAACGCTTGTCATTAGATGTATAAATTTGACGATCCAACTCATAATCGGTCTTTTGAGAATATACTTTACGACCATTTTGGGGATTATAAACAATAAAGGTTTTGTTTCGCTCCAATACGGCCCAAGAGCCAAACGGAATCAATGGTTTATTATGTCGAAATACGCCCAAGGTCTTTTTTTCTGACAAACTCACCGCACAATAATAATGGCTTCTATTAGTCAAATGATTACCGACAAAAATAGGATACCGATTTGAAAAGACCAACGCCGACTGAATATCAACTGGAATCTGTGTAATAGGTATAACTTCTTGAGAATTGACATCAACGGCACTAATATGACCTTTATTGGTGGCCAATAACAACTGGTCTGATACTAGTATAGGAAAGTAAGTCGACGACAAGGCATTTTCACCTGTCGAAAATTGTGTTTGTTTACCTTTACCCATCGACGGCTTTATATCTAAAATTTGGGTTAACTCTGACTCCCATACTTTCTTAATTTCTGCATGACTAGTTCCTGAGCATATCAAAAGAACCACAACCATTGTTGCCGCAAAAGCAAGTCCCCTTCTTCGATTATTGAGCTTATTTAGTAGAATCAATAAACCTCAACTGCCCTTTTAGTATTTTTAGAGTAATAATCCCTATTATACTACCATACTTTTAATACTTACTCGAGACCCTAGCATCTAAAAAACAGCCACTCTATTTCAATTCCTTCATTTTATTTCACTGCGATGTTAGGATACCCCCAAATAGCCCTTGTTAATGCCTCTTATAAATCTACTAAAAATTAACTGGTTAAAAATACTTCAAATCATCTTAAGGGGGCTTATTTTAGAATTCTCACATAATCATCTAGCGTCAACTAAAGTCCATACTCATTTTCTAGCTCCATTTCCAAACAAATCATGCTATATTATGTCTAACTAGAATAACGACCCATCACTAAACGCACTATAATAATGCGCTTATTTAGTTAGAAAGACAAAAAATGACCATAGAAAAAACCATCAAAAACGCATTCAAGCTCACTGGAATCGGGATCCACTCAGGTCAAAAGGTTAGCATCGAATGCCTACCTCAAAAAGCCCAAAAAGGCATCCAATTTATTCGCAATCACATATCAATCCCTGTCACAGCCAAGAATATCATGAATGGTCAACGCGCCACTCATCTTCATTACCAAGACACTCAGGTTCATACCCCAGAGCACCTATTAGCCGCCCTAGCAGGACTGGGAATCACCGCCTTGACCATTAAATTAAGTGCCAATGAAGTCCCGATCTTTGACGGTAGCGCCGAACCATTTGTTAACGCAATCAAAACCGCAGGCATCCAAGCCTTAGATCAAGAAATTAATGCCATCTCTATCAAAAATCAACTCCGTGTAGAAGATAACGATGCCCATATCATTGCCATTCCAGCCACCCAAATGTCCTTTTCATTTTGCCTGGCCTACCCCAACACGTTTATTGGCTCTCAAATGGTACATTTTAACCCCCAAGAAGACGCTTTTGAAACCGAAATTGCCCCCGCCAGAACCTATGGCTTCCTAAATGAATATGAAGCCCTACTCAAACAAGGCTTGGCCAAAGGCGCCAACTCAGAAAACGCCATTATTATTGGCGATACTGACTACCAAAGCAAACTAAGGTTCAACGACGAACTGGCCCGTCATAAGTTATTAGATCTCATGGGTGATTTATGGATTCTAGGACGCCCCATTAATGCCCATATTATCGGGTTTAAATCTGGCCATGCCCTTACCCATAAACTCATTCAAAAAATTGCAGAACAGTAATTTAAAATTAAACCCCAAACAATTGCCGTTCAATATCAATGAGTTGTCGTATTGTCCGCTCCAATCGCCCCTTAATACGACGAATATCAGCCTCAATTTCGGCCTCTTCATCTTCCTCAACCACATCCAAAGACTGCTGACGACGGGTCCGCAATTTAGATTGGTAGGCCATTTCAGTTTGAGGGACATATAAATGTGCCTTATTGGTCACATGCTTATCAAGCAACTGTTGAAAAGACAATTCACTTTGCCCAGGCTGAGTGGGCATACGAAAGGACTTATTTGACGAAAAGTCAGCCCCTATTTCCATCTCAAACTCCTTATTAACTTCTTAAATAATAAACCCGTCAAGTTCTGACGTTGTCTGCTCAAATCGATCATGCTCACTTTGAAATACCTTCCTTAAGTCTTGAGCAATCTCGTCATCCATACTCACGCCGTCAATCATTTCTAACAAAAATTCACTGGGGCGATTTTTGGAAAAAAAATCTGGATTATATGCCATAATCCCCTCCGAAATGTCTTTTTATGTAGACGGGCCTTCGGGTAAGAACGCCTGAAGCATCTCTAATGACTTCTGACGTTGCTCATCATCCAAAAGCGCCGCATCCCGAATCATTTTAACCATATCACGATCACCTACACTAGGCTGGCCAGAGACCACCCCTTCAATCGCCAAAACAATCATGACTTGAGTTAAAATTAATCGAGCTGGGTCGGTACCCACATATGGCAAAACAACTTGCGCTAAGGCATTGAATTTTTTTTGTTTTTCAAAACTTGATAGTGCTAAGTTTGCCATTGTCTCCCGCCTCCTTTTTCATCGACCTTTGATACAACAATCGTATATCGCATCGGTGATATTGTACCCAATTATATCGATATATCACCAGGCCATCAATAACAGATTCACCCATGAATCCTATAGTTCAAAAAAAGTCCCTTGAAACTCCTGCAAAATTTGATTAAATGAGTCAATATCTATAGAATAATAGACTTTACGTCCTTGCTTACGGGATTTTGCAATTCCTGATCGCTTTAACATATTCAAATGATGAGAGGTAGTCGATTGTTCTAAATAAAAATGCTTTTCCACATCTTGGGCAAACATTTCTCCATTTTGACGTAATAACTTAACGATTTCTAAACGCTCTTCATTGGCCAGCGCTTTAAAAAAAGAAATATACCGTGTTTTATTGTTACTCAAAAACGAACCCTTTCATCCTTATGTTTCTCTTCTAATTCCCATTATAAATTAAAGCCAGATAAATGCAAAGCAAAAACCCCATCCCCTTTTTTAAGCGTCCGACAATGAAATCCTTGGATCGACCCATACATAGACAATATCCGCTAACAAATTACCCAAAATAATTAATGTAGATGACATCAATATGGTTCCCATAATAATGGGATAATCACGAGAAAACACTGCATTGACACCCAATTGTCCCATCCCCGGCCAAGAAAAAATATATTCAATCACAAAAGAACCGCCAATTAATCCCGGTAAACTAAGGCCCAAAATCGTAATAATAGGTAAAATGGCATTTTTAACCGCATGACGGGTGAGCAATCGATTCTCTGAAATCCCTCTGGCCCGGGCCGCTTGAATATAGTCCTGGTTCAAAATCCCAATAATGCCAAAGCGATAATAACGCGTCAACCCAGCAATCCCGCCAATCACAATGGTCAATAAAGGCAAACACAAATGATGTAATACCGATCCTGCTTGGGCAAAAAGACCCGCATCAAATAAATATGGGTCCAAAAACCCTGCTGTAGGAAACCAATTTAATTCCAAAGAAAACAATAAAATCAAGACCAACCCTAACCAAAACGTGGGAATTGAAAGCCCTACAAAGGTAAACACAGTAACCGTATCATCAAAAATAGATCCTTTAAAATACCCTGAAAACAAGCCCAATGGAAAGGTAATCAATAAGATCATGACCAATGAGGAAATAGATAGCAATAAAGTCGCTGGCAACCGCTCTAAAATGGCCTCTAAAACCGGCTTTCCTGAAATAAATGACACCCCTAAATTCCCTTGTAATACCTGCTTCAGCCAAGCAAAATATTGAATAACTAACGGCTGATCCAAGCCTAAATTTTGCCGTAATTGGGCCATATCTTGAATCGTAATGGTCGGATCAGTAAACATCATCACAGGGTCTCCCGGCGCCAGTCTCATAATCATAAAAGAGAGTAATGTAATACCAAACATTAAAGGAATCGCTGCCAATACCCGCTTTAAAACAATCTTTAAAAGACGTCTATTATTCAACTAAATAAATCTCCTCAATCCGATTCATCAAACCCGCTGGACCCGGCTTAGATAACCCCTTTACCCGCTTATTCATTCCAACAATAGACTGAGGAATATACAAAAACACATATCCAGCATCCTGGGTAATGGCCTGATAGGCCTGAGCATAAATCTCCCGACGTGTGGACTGCTGAAGCGCTTGACGGCCCTGCTCAATTAATCGATCAACTTGCGGGTTTTGGTACCCAATAAAATTAAACCCTCTGGGGTACTGACTTGAATGCCAAATGGCATATAGATCCGGATCTAGTCCCAAGCTCCACCCTAAAACCACGGCATCGTACTCCTTTGGATCCTTATACGCATTCACCACTTTTAAGAAGGCACTCCATTCCATTAACTGAATATCCACATGAATACCCACCTCTTTTAAAAATTGTTGTATCAACTGACAAATTTTTTCACGGTCCTTATTTCCTTTATTTGTAATAATCGTAAATTTAAACGGCACCCCCTCTTTTTCAAGCATTCCTGTCTTAGCATTAAGAACAAAGCCTTCTTGAGCTAAAATAGCACGACTTTTTTCAGGGTTATAAGCGTATTTCTTAATTCGATCATCCTCTGGATATGACCATAAAAGGGGCGATGATGGCAAATGGGCTTCCTGACCCATTCCTTTTAAAACACTATCAATCATAATCTGACGATCCAAGGCATACGCAATCGCCTGACGAATCTGCGTATTAGAAAAAATAGGGTGCTTTAAATTAAACCCCAAATAGGTATAAACCAAGTCATAATATTCATAAATATCAAGTTCGGGCTGGTCCCGATATCGAGGGACATCTTTGGCAGGAATTCCCGCCCGATCAATCTCTCCTCGCTCAAGAGAAACTAGGGCCGTATTTTGATCTGGAATAATCTTTTGAATGATTTCAGCCACCCTGACCTCTCCACGATGATAGTCCTCATTACGCTTCAATCGAACAAATTGACTAGAATGCCAAGAGTGAAACTTAAAGGGCCCCAAGCCAACAGGTTGACGATTAAATGTTGCCGTATTAATATCCACGCCCTCTAACAAATGTTTTGGCAAAATCCCCATGCCCATATGAAGCAAGAACGGCGAAAAAGGCTGAGGCAGACTCACCGTCACTTCCAAAGGACCTGTGGCCTCAAATAAAATCGGTTTTTGATTAATAATATAATTACTTCGTCTTACTGTATTGGTTGATGGATCCAAAATTTTATTAAAGGTAAATACCACATCCTCCGATGTAAACGGATGGCCATCATGCCATTTTACATCGGGCTTTAAAGAAAAGGTGTAAACAAGGTGATCTTCACTCACATTATAAGTCGTAATCAAATTCGCTTCGAGCTGAAGATCTGAATTCACATGAAATAACCCGTCAAAAATTAACCCGCCCACCTCTGATGACGGTACATCCGTTGATAAAATGGGATTTAAAACTGAAGGTTCACCCCCCAAACGCATCTGTAAAATATCTGTAGACTTATTTACAGAAGATGAACAGCCCATCAAGGCACTCAATCCCATAACTAAAACCCAATAATAATATTTGTTCATGACGACGACCCTCCTTTAACTCGAACCCCTATTTTTTGAGACCAATACTTAGCCAAAACCAATCCTATTGATCGAAAATGACGCGACCAAACGGTGACACAAAGCATACTTATAAAGACAGTAATTCCTATCCAAATCGAGTAACCCCGCCATATTGGATTAGGTAAGGCCAAAGCAATGGCAATCATTGAAAAAATCACACTAACCAAATACATCCCAAGGACCACCTGAACAGGATGATACCCTAAAGCAAGCAACTCATGATGAAAGTGGCCCCGGTCTGCCTGAAAAATGGCTTTTTTATTCCTCACACGTCTAATAATGGCATAAAGGGTATCTGAAATCGGAATCGCCAATATTAATATTGGCAGTAAAAACGAAAAAGCAACCGTACTCTTAATCACCCCACTAATCGAAATAACACCCAACAAAAACCCCAACAACATAGATCCGGAATCACCTAAATATAAGCGCGCCGGAAAAAAATTAACCCGTAAAAACCCCAAACAAACCGCCATCAAAATTAAGGCTAATAATGCTGGCACCCATTGCATCATTATCCCTGCCACTAAAAACGTAGCGCCACAAGAAATGGCCGTAATTCCAGTCGCCAAGCCATCCAACCCATCCAAAATATTAATAACATTAACCATGGCCACAATCCATAAAATAGTAACGGGCATTGACCCCATGCCTAACTGAATCACACCACCAAAAGGCGAGGTGACCCCATATATTTGAACCCCCATATAAATAGGGACCAATGACAGCAAAACCTGAGCAATCAATTTAAACCTTGGATCCAGCCCCAGCATATCGTCCCATATGCCCAAAATCAAAATCCCTGTGGCCCCTAAAAGCAACGCCCCAATCAATGGCGTTAATGGCAATAGCAATAATACAGGAATAAAAAAGCCCAAATAAATGACAAGCCCACCCAAACAAGGAATAGGCCGATCATGCTGTTTACGAGATGACGGGTAATCAAGAACCCCCAAATAAACCGCCAACTGAATTCCTAAAGGCCCCATCAAAAAAGCAAGTAAAACCCCAAGTATTGGCGCTGCAAAAAACACCCAACCCAAAAAATCCACAAATGATGCTATCATGTGGAGTCTAGTTTATCATAAATACCCCCACATGGTTAACTAGACGATTGGAACATCATCCGATAAAATAAACAGTAGTCATTATAAGTATCAACACTTCATTTTTTTAAGGAATTTATCATGCAACAAACCCAAACCAACACCCTCGATCTAATTAATAACTTTGACCAAGACCTTGCCAATGAAATTCATAAAGAGCAGGCACGTCAACAAAATAAAATCGAACTAATTGCCTCTGAAAACTTTACCTCTCCTGCCGTCATGCAAGCCCAAGGAAGCTGCCTGACCAACAAATATGCCGAAGGACTTCCATTCAAACGCTACTACGGTGGCTGTGAACATGTCGATGTCATCGAACAAATGGCCATTGATCGTGTTAAAGCCCTATTTAATGCCGAGCATGCCAATGTCCAACCTCATTCCGGCGCACAAGCCAATATGGCCGTTTACTTTTCACTTCTCAATGTCGGAGATACGATCATGGGCATGAATTTATCCCATGGCGGACATCTTACCCACGGTTCTCCTGTCAATATCTCCGGTAAATATTTTAATGTCGTGGCCTATGGTGTGGATGAAAAAGATGAACAAATCAACTATGATGCCCTAGAAGCCCTTGCCTTAGAATCAAAACCCAAAATGATCGTTGCAGGCGCCTCTGCCTACCCAAGAACCATTCACTTTGATCGAATCAGCGAAATCGCCAAAAAAGTAAATGCATTATTATTTGTTGATATGGCCCATATTGCAGGACTAGTTGCAGCCGGCCTACACCCCAATCCAGTTCCATATGCCGATGTGGTGACCAGTACCACCCATAAAACCCTTCGTGGCCCAAGAGGCGGAATTATTCTTTGCAAAAGTCAATATCAAAAACAAATCGATAAAGCCGTTTTTCCTGGCACCCAAGGCGGACCGTTAATGCACGTCATTGCAGGAAAGGCCATCGCGTTTAAAGAAGCAGCTCAAGCCTCATTTAAAACCTATCAAGAACAAGTGATAAAAAATGCCCAAACCATTGCCCAAACACTTACAAAAAATGGGTTTAGAATTGTATCTGGTGGCACCGACAACCATATTGTTTTAGTGGATGTCAGACAACAAAACCTGACTGGAAAAGCGGCTGAAGAGGCCCTAGATCAAGTAGGCATTACAGTCAATAAAAACACCATTCCTTTTGACCCTGAAAGCCCCTTTGTCACTTCTGGGATCCGAATTGGAACTCCCGCAATGACCACCCGAGGAATGAAAGAGGCTGAGATGACTGAAATCGCACAATGTATTAGCGATATTTTATCGGCTCCCAATGACACCCAGCAGCAAGATTCTGTAAAAGCAAGAATCCTCAAACTCACCAACGAGCACCCCTTATATCCTGAGTTAAAGTGAAAAAGGTCGGGTTTTTAGGCCCCAAAGGCACCTTCTCTGAACAAGCCTTGAGTCAATTCTTAAGGCAATCTAGCGCCCCTTATCAGCCACAAGAATACCATAGTATCATCCAATTATTTGATGCATTAAAAGCAGAGGAATGCGATGCGATTATGATTCCTATTGAAAATTCCATTGAAGGCGCCGTGACCCATAGCATGGATGAGCTCTTACATATCACTGATCATCATATTAGTGCAGAGATTCTATTTCCCATCCAACAATGTCTGTTAAGCATACAGCCAGGCCCCTTATCCAATATCACTGATATCCTTTCCCACCCACAAGCCATCGCCCAATCTAAAAAATTCATTGAAACCCATTTAAATTCAGCAGCCATTCACTATTGGCCCTCTACTGCTGCTGCTGCAAAAGCCCTTAAAGAAAACGATCTACCCACCAGCTTACATGCGAAACCCGAACAAATTGCAGTTATTGGAAATAAAGAGCTGGCCAATACCTATGGGTTACACCTCCTAAAAGAGGCCGTCAATGACCTAGACAGTAATATCACTCGCTTTTTTCTGATTTCAAAAGATAAAACAGAACCATCTCTTCACTGTAAAACCTCCCTTATTTGTACATCTCAACAAAATAAGCCAGGTAGCCTATGTGACCTCCTCTCTATTTTTGCACAAGAAGGCATTAATTTAACCCGAATCGAATCACGGCCCAGTAAAAGTAATATAGGACAATATTTATTTTATATTGACTGCTTGGGCCACTATCAAAACAACCCCCTAAAAGACGTCTTAGCACGGGTCCAAAACGAAGCCCCTTTTTATAAATGGTTAGGCTCATATCCCATGGCCACACTTGACTAATCAATGAGAAGACTCTCACATTTTTTGGATATCAAATCAAGTCTTGCCTGCCTTTTTTTTATTCTTTTAGCCCTACTCGCCATATTCGTCCCCATGATCCCTTCTTTGGATCCAAATAACATCGATCTAACACAAACGCTCGTCGCAAAGCCCCCCTCGTTAACCCATCTATTCGGGACCGATGACTTAGGCCGAGATCTCTTGATCCGAAGTATTTACGGTGCCCGAGTATCCTTACTAGTGGGCATCATCTCCATGAGCATCTCTTTATCTATTGGAACCTTAGTTGGACTCTTATCCGGCTACTTTGGCGGTCGTATTGATGCCATCATCATGAGAGTGGTCGACTTATTTATGGCCATTCCCACGCTCTTTCTCATCTTAACCATCCAAGTCTTACTCTCTCCAAGCATCTATAATGTCATGATCGTCATTGGCTTAACCAGCTGGATGGGCGTCTCTCGATTAGTCCGGGCCGAAATATTAAGTATTAAACAACGCCCTTTTATTTCAGCGGCACGTGCAAGAGGGCTCCCAGAGCTCAAGTTAATTTTTAAACACATGCTTCCTCATAGCTTAACCCCCATTATTGTGGCTGCCATGCTAGGCATGGGTGATGCCATTTTAGTAGAATCCGTATTAAGCTTTCTAGGCTTAGGCGTCCAACCTCCCCATGCCTCTTGGGGCAATATGTTTGAAAACAGCCTTTCCTTTATGAGAGACGCCCCTTGGATGGCCTTAATTCCAGGGACATTAATTACCCTGACCGTATTATCACTCAACTTTATCGGTGACGGAATTCGTAGTATGCTAGATCCAAAGGGCCATCATGCTTGACGTTCAAAATTTAAGTACTGTTTTCCAAGTCCACTCTCATGAGGTCACCGCTGTTGACCAGATTTCGTTCCAAATCCCTGAGAAAACCGTAGTCGGACTAGTCGGTGAATCCGGGTCAGGAAAAAGTGTTACCTCTCAATCCATTCTACAAATCTTACCCCCCAATGGCCAAATAAAGTCCGGACAACTCCATTGGAAAGGGCAAGACTTAATGCAGCTTTCCCGAAAAGAACTCCAACAAATTCGAGGCAAAGAAATTGGCATGATCTTTCAAAACCCCCTCTCTGCCCTAAACCCAGTATTTACCATTGGTAACCAACTCATCGAAACCATTTGCCTCCACCAAAACACATCCCCAAAAGAGGCACGAAAAATAGCAGCGTCCCTACTCAAAAAAGTAAATATTCCCGACCCAGAAACCCGATTAGATGATTACCCCCACCAATTCTCCATTGGCATGTGTCAACGCATTATGATTGCCTTAAGTATTGCTAGTCGTCCACAACTTCTCATCGCCGATGAGCCCACCGCATCATTAGATGTAACCATCCAAGCACAAATCCTTAGCTTACTTAACGATCTTAAATCTGAATTAAACATGTCCATCCTACTGATCTCTCACGACCTAGGCGTCATTGCCCAACATTGTGATCATATCTTAGTAATGTACCTTGGTAAAATTGTAGAATCAGGAAGCCCTCAAGATATCTTTAAATCCCCCCTACACCCTTATACACAAGCCCTCATCAAGTCCATCCCTATTCCAGACCCTAACATCAAACAAGCCCCTGAACTAATCAAAGGGGATATTCCAAGCCCCATGAACTTGCCGTCAGGCTGTCGCTTTCATCCACGTTGCCCCGAAAAACTTAGCAAATGCGAAAAAGAATGTCCGTCACTAAACACTATCAAAAATACCCATAAAGCCGCCTGCTGGCTTTATTAACCCCCAAAAACGCCCCCTAGCATCCAACGACTAAGGGGCATCTAATATAAACTACTGAATCGGTAACAAGTGCTCGGTTTTATCTTCTTTTTTAGGCAAAGTAATCGTCAAAACGCCTTGTTCAAATGAAACCGTA
>PBBE01000056.1 GCA_002716485.1 Actinomycetota bacterium | reverse complement strand
AATCAAAAGGATTTGAATTTGTTATGGAGCAATGTCAGTTATTACGTCAGATAGAGGACCCGTATGTTCAGATTAAGGTTGATAAGGTACAAGCCCTAAATTATTATTTTAAAGGTCAATATCAAAAAGCGCTAGAAATAGAGGAAAAAATTGAACAAGATATACTTGAACTTAATGAATCAAACCATCGTTTGGAAGAGGTATGTTTTAATAAAGCGAATAGTTATTTTGAATTAGGTGAATATGACAAGGCGTTAGAAATATATGGAAATACGCTGGCTTTTTGTCTTGTTAATGATTCAGCACGTCCACAGTTGGGGGTGGTATGTGATAATATTGGACTTGTTTATCACATTCAAAATAAGCTTGATATTGCATTGATGTATTTTTTTCTTGCAATTAAGATCAATAAAGTAAACTTGGGTGAGTCCCACTCTTTATTAGGCGCTGCTTATCATAATGCAGCGGTATGTTTGAGTGATCGAGGTGCCTATAAAGCGTCCTTAGATTATTTTAATAAAGCATTGACAATTCAGTTAGATAAATTGGGTGATTCTCATCCCAAAGTAGGGAATACATATAATAATATGGGGACTTTATTTTTAAGTATGGGTCAACAAGAAGAAGGACACTTATATTTTAAGAAAGCCTTATCAGTTTATTTTAATTCCATTGGTGATCAGCATCCTGATGTAGCAGATACATATTGTAATATTGCTAATGATTATGTCCTAAAGGCGGAATATGAAAAGGCCTTAGAGTATTATGAGAAAGCGTTAAAGATTAAAATCACTAGTCAAGGTGCTCAGCATCAGTCGGTAGAGAAAACGTATAGTTTTATCGCCGTAGCTTATCATAAGAAAGGTGATTATCAAACAGCAATTAAATATAGGATTAAAATAACTGAGCTTAAGGAGGCGCGACTTGGAGACCTACACCCAGATTTAGGAGATGAATTTTTTGGTATAGCACTTTTATTCCTAAAAATAAACCAAAAAGAAAAGGCAAGGCAATATTTTCTTTTAGCAGTAAAGTGCTTTGAAAAGGGCTTTGGAAAAGATCATTCAAAAACCATCGCTTTAAAGAATTTTGTCAAGGAATTTGAATAAATCTTCAAGGCAGTTTAATTTGTGGAGACGAGGGAGAACCGAAACGCTAGTAAGAGTAGAAATACGAGATTTAAGTTAGTTTTCACAGTTGGGTCAAATTGAAATTTAATATTTATGAATTTTAAATAAAATTGTATAATTAAATTAAAAATGTTTATAAGAGGGTTGTTTTGAATTGTATTTCGTCGGGAGACCCCTTGGGAGGACGCACGTCCTTTCAGGTGGTTAGTCGTCATTTATTAGGATCGGAAGTGACTACCCGAGATAAAGAGAACGATGTGGATAGGAAGTTCTTGCCTAAAATACAAGTGGCTGAAGGCTCAGTAGAATCAAGATTGTCTGGAAGTACTCAGGTTTCATTGCAGCGAGTGCAGGCATGGGAGGTATCTGATTCGGGGCGATCAAGCCCTATCAATGTACCAAAGGAAAGGCCCATATCGATGACCACTCAGTGTTCTAGTTTGTTGGCAACTCCGAGTCCGATGCGTCGACGTTCATCTATGGCTCAGGCGGGTGCTTCGGTGGTGACGAACGCTTGGGGTGAGAGTGAATTACAGAAGGGGTCTTTAGGTATATCGAATCGTTCTTTTTTGGATTCAGATTAGGGTAAAGGGACGGGATTATCGCAATAATCCCTTGGGGCTTTTGTTTTATTTATTAATATTTTTATGATAACTTATAGACTCATTTCATCAAAAAATTGAATGAATCGGAGTGTCCTTTTAGTGTGAACTAGGGATGTTTTGATGATATTAAAAGGGAGGTTTTATGATGTTGAGAGTATCACGGTTAGTGTTGCCTTTACAGGCTGAGAAAGGGGGTGCTACTCGTTTTTTTGGCTCTAAGTCAGCAGGGAAATCGGCATGGCAGCTTGAGCAAGCCCCATTTAGTCATGTCATTATTTATAACCAGTCCCGTCATGCGGCAGGATCGGTTTTGGCGGATTTGAGACAGGTTTGGGGAACGCAAATGACCATTACTCAGGTGGTTGAAAAAGGGGTCCAGGGACTGCCTGGTGTGGACGATGTGATTACGATCCAGCCAGGAAAATGGGGGGATATGGCGCATTTTGAGACCCGTTTATCGGTTAAAACAGCCCAGTCCACTGGCTTGCGACGTGCCATTGAGAAAAATCAGACGGTGTTTATGCCGGGGTGGAGTGCTTTTGCCGAGTCGGCAGAAACGGCTGAGTCGGTGGATAAATTGGGGTTGGTTTGGCCAGGAACAGCTCCTCAGGCCAGTCGTCAGTTGGAAAAAATAGGCTTTAAGCGAATTTGTGAGCAAATTGGGGCGCCCACACCGGCGTTTAAAGTATTATCTGAGGAAGACCAGGGGATTGATTTAGAAGATGCTCGTCAACGGAAGGCCTTTGTGGATCAAGTGGTCCAAGATGTATTGGCGATGAAAACATCGACACCGGGCTTAATTAAGAGTATTCATGGTGGCGGTGGTCGGGGAACGGCCCATGTCTTGGACCCGTCTTCTGCTGACTCAATTGAGGAAGCCATTGATAAGGTATTGGGGGAGATGAAACGATCGGATGGGATTTATTTTGAAGAAAGAGTGAATATGTCCGGAAGTGGTGACTTTTTTCAGTTGGAATTGGAAGTAGATGGGAGCAAGGTCGCTCATGGGGGGCGATTTGTATGGTTTAATTCGGCCTTGCAAAAGGTGATTGAAGTGGGCTTGTCGGATGAAGGGGTGGCGGCGTTTATGCCTAAGGAGTTGTATGAACAGGCCCGTTCTTGGAGTTCTCAGATTGCTCAAAAGGCAGGAAATAATACCCGTGCGACGATGGAGGCATTGGTCTATAAGGATGCGGATGGGACGGTTCATTTGGATTTTATTGAATGTAACCGTCGCCCTCAAGTGGAAAATGAGGCCTTGGGCTTTTTGGAGCAAGATTCTTCAGGCAACCGTCGTGTTACTTTTGCTGAGTTGGTTATGCGTGCCGCAGGGTACCCAGCGCCTGCTTTAGTACCTTCAGGGCTGGGGGTGGCCCTTCATGCGCGTTGGTTGCATGGGAACCCCAATCAGGACGGTCAAATTTCCTATCAACCTGGGGTGGTCATGGGGATGGATGGCCCGGAGTATTCTTTTGTAGTATCCGAGTTAATGGCAAAGGGTGAGATTTCTTTTACTTCAGATCCTCAGTTAGGAAAAGCGGTATTGGTGGCCCAAGATTGGTCTGAGATGTGTGATCGGGCATGTCGCTATTTTGAAACCAGAGGCCCCATTGTTCAAGGCTCGTCTTCGACTTATGCGGCGAGTATGGCGGCCCTTTTTGGTTCTGAGGCGTTTCGCTTACAGCAAGTTCCCTCCAATCAGACCTTTGTTAAGGTTGAGATCCCTGACTCGCCAGGTGTGAGTGTTTCGGATGTTTTACGTCAACAGGTGGCCAAGGTAATGGTCCATGGTTATCGGCCTGCTGAAGGGGTATCTCCTGACTTGTATCCGACTGAATCTCAGTTTGATCAGGTGACGCAACTTCGAGAGCAATTGGCAGATGAGCGCCCTCGTCGAACCGCGTTTACGAACTTTGTTGATGGGGTTAGCTCTTATAGTCAATATATGGATGACCTTCAAGATACTCTTGAAAATCAAGGGGGTGGGATGGTGACAGTGGCGCCTCGGGATACCCGTCAACAGGCGGGTGACTCGGAATCTGCGGCCATTACCGATATTTCTCGACAGAATGTGGATGTTTATGGGGAGCGTGCAGGCTTTGTTGGATATGAGATTGGAGGGGCTCAGTATCAGGCGGCCTTGATTCGGGGCTTTGATCCTTCGGTGGTTTTACGATTAGGCTTACCGTTTAGCATGCCGGGTTTTTCTTTGCAGCGGTCTCAATATGTGAATGGTTTGACAGAGTTAAGCCCTGTTGTTCGTCAGCCGTTATTTGAGTCGACCGTGGCCTTGGTTCAAGACCAGTATCAGACCAATGAGGTCCCTTGGTTTCCTTATAATTTTCATGCGGGTAACTTTTTTGATCCTGAAACGGGTCACTCGCCCCAAGATATCACTACTGCTGAGATGTTAGATTCAGGGATACGTCCTATGCCGACTTGGGTGACCTCTCCTCATTTTTCATTAACTGAATTAAGTCAATGGACGGCGCGTCAAATTGACTTGTTTGGAGAGTTAAGACAGGTTCGAATTAAGAACCCAGGTCAAGGTCGCTCGTGGACGGCTGAGAATATTTGGAAAGAAGTGGATACCATATTATCGGTGTTTCGGGATCGGGGATTGCCGTTACCTATCACGTATATCCATAATCATGATTTTGATGGCCGAGGTGGCCATGAAGCCCAAGCACTACTTAAGTTGGCACAATCGAATGGGTATTCATTTTTGGTCGTGGATACGGCATATCGAAAAAGTGGTACCCATAATGATAATACGGTGGTGGCAGATGCCTTGGTATTAACATCGGAGCAACGAGAGGCGTTGTTAGCGTATAATCATTATCAGCAGGCGATTGAAAAGATGACTTTGCGATTTGATAGTACAGATTCTCAAATGACACCTTGGAACTCTGATTGGGCGGGTGGTACCGAAGGCTCAGATCTTCGTATTGCCAAAGAGTTTGGCTTGGCACCGTCTCAGATTAATCAGGCCAAAGACTTGGCTAGTGAGGTCTTTCCTTTGGAACGGGCCGTTACCCCGTTTTCAGAATATAAGTTGCGATTAGGAATTGCCATTATGACCAATACGAGTATTAATCCTAAAACGCCAGAAGCGGTGCGTGATTATATTCAACAAGGAGGGACCTTGCAGGTCGGTGGGGATGTCTTGGTGGGGTTAAGTCGATGGGAGACGTTGGTTAAAAAACCGCCAGTGGTGGACCAGTTATTAGAAAACCATCGTGATGATCTAGCTGAGGCATTAAAGAAAAATGCGACATTGATTTCAGAGCTACCGTCCGGTTATACCCATGCTCAGCGTTTTAATGAGTTGGGCTTTCAAGAAAAAGGACGGGAGTTTAATCGCCGTTCTCAAAAAGGAGAGGACTTAACTAGTTTACTTTTGGCGCCAGAGCTTTTACATCGCCGGCCCATGAGTCACCCGGCGGGGATGGCCTTTTCTATTTGGCATCAAGGACAATCTAAAGAGATTATTTTTGATGGCTTTGGTACGGCCTCGAATGGGGATATTACGCTATCATTTCAGCATCAAGGGGTTCAGGAAGTGGTTCAGACCCCTGATCCGAATGCCCAAGTTCAGGCGATGGATGTTCAGGGTCTTGTGAAGGCAGACCCTAATAATACATTTCATTTTCCAGCGCCTACTCCTGGCGAATTAAAAATCTATCATGTGGCCATTGGTGATCGCCTTGAAGAAGGGGATAAGTTATGTACCATTGAACAGATGAAAATGGAGATTGTTCTTCGGGTTCCTGAAAAGTGGCATGGCTTGCAGGTGAAATCCTTGTCTTGTAAAGCACGTGATGAACACACACAAGGCGATATGCTAGTAGAGCAAGATTTAATTTTGGAAGTTGAAGCGCCGTTACTTGATTAGCGGGTCATTAGGGGGGGGCGATGGGCGCGGTTAATGGCCCAGATGACACTGATGCTGAGTAGACCTAGCCATTGGTGTAGGGCGGCCAGAGAAATGGGGACTTGATATAGGACTGTTGCAATTCCTAATATAAATTGAGCAAAGATGAGCCCGGTCATCCAAAAAAGTGGGGTGTTGGGGACCTTGTTTTGGCGATACCCTTGGATAAGGGTTATTAAAATCATGCTTAATAGGACCCAGCCAAGGCTACGGTGGATAAAGTGGATCATGAAGGGGTTCTCGATGAAGTTGAGCCAGAAGGGTGACTTGGCCAAGGCGATGGGGGGTAAAAAGTGGGCCCCCATTTTGGGGAAGGTATGACTCACAAGACCGGCTTTAAGGCCGCCCATGAATGCCCCATAAATGAGTTGAAGGAACATTAAAATACTTAAGGTCCAAGTTCGTTGATAGAGCCATTGGCTTTTGGGTTTTTTGGACGAGATTAGGCCAACGAGAGTATGAAGAATATAGGCGATACAAATAAAGGCCAAGCAGAGGTGGGCGGCCAGACGAAAATGACTCACATCGGGTTGGTCTACCAAGCCACTTTTGACCATGTACCAGCCCAAAAGTCCTTGGGTAATAATCAAGCCAATAATCGTAAGTCCTTGTCGTTTGAGTATGGGGGTTAGTTGCTTATATGCCCAAAAATGGGCCAGGCCCAGGATACTGACGAGACCGAGGATGCGGCCTAAAATCCGGTGGCTGTATTCCCATAAAAAAATAGATTTAAACTCGCTTAGCGACATGCCTTGATTAAGTTGTTGGTATTCTGGGAATTGTTGATATTGCTCAAAGACCTGTTGCCAGGCACTTGCTGTGATGGGCGGAATTATTCCCATAATGGGCCGCCAGTCGACCATGGATAGGCCGGAATCAGTTAATCGGGTTAACCCGCCAACAATGATTATTATTCCTACTAATACCAGTAAAGTGAGTAGCCAATATTGGATTTTTTTGATGGGAATGGCGGCATTCATGGCGGTTCCTTAGGCTCAGTGATCAAGCTTCTTTTCGCCTAAGCGTATCAAATCGAAGATGCTTTTGCAAATTTCCATGTTTAAAAAGTGATAAAAGTGGGTAGTTATATAGTATCAAGAACCATAAGGAGGCTTAATAAAATGACAGTATTAGGAGGTAATGCCAAGCATCACTGGAGTGAGGAGGATGTCAAAGATAAGGATGAGACTCATCAGCATTATAATGATGATGACGATGTGGCCGGACAAATTTCTTCTCATGATGCCTGTCAATTAGACGATGAGTATTTTGCTCGAAATCAGCGTCGTTCTAGGCCAGATTCAAAGCAATATCTTAAGAAGTTTTGGCAGTATTTTTCTGAAGAAGATTAGAGTTAAGTGTTGTGAATAGCCGCTTGAGCTAATGTGAGGTATCAAGGTGTATTCTGATTTATTGATGATACGCAAGTAAGTGTATGATCGTTAGTTATAATGATGGGAACTAAGAGTAAGGATTTTAAATAAGTGGACTTGTTCTTTTTTTTTTAGTAATTGTTTGCTTGATTAGTGGATATAGTGTTCAAACTTATGAAGCATTGGTTTGAGTGAATGGGTTTGATGGCATTTTGGTAAACACGCAAGAATTTCATGGGTCATTTTGATTTGTTCGGGCCGTAGTGAGCAGTGGAGATAATTATTTAAATTGGCTTCAATTTCATCTAGAAAGTCATCTAAATGATTTTGATGGGTGTGTTTGGATAAATCTTTAAAATTTGAGAGCAGAGGCTTTTGTTTTTTAATATAGTTTTCATTAAATAATTTGTTAAATAGCTGGGGGCGATTGTCTTGCTCTTTTTGGTGGGTACAGCATTTAATTAGCTGGATAATGAGTTGTTTAATTTTATTATTAGTATCGATTTCCCAATGAGAGGCTTTATGACTTAAGTGGGGCCTATTTTGATTAGACCGATGACGTTTAGGTCGAGACATGGGCAGATTCCTCCTTTGATTTTTTAGCAGTGCTAATGATAATAAAAGTGTCCATGATGATATATACCCACTTTGATTGTTATTTAAACATTTAAATTTTTTGATATAAAGGCCTGGTTAGAATATTCATTTCCATATACACTATCGGGTAAGATGATAGTTGATTATACGGGGTTTGTTACAGCAGATGAGAATATGCGTTATGATGCGCAGTTGTTTCAAGAAAGACTGAATGGTGATTTGGGTTCAGTATTTCGGTCTTATATTTGGCAGCAGCCAGGGATGACCTATCCAGAGAAGCGGCCATTTGAAGGCCCTTTTTTGGGGTTTGATCATGCGTCTCGGAGTACTGGTGGCGGTCTGGTCTTTCATTCGCCAGGTGATTTGGTGTTATCTTGTATTTACCCTTGTCAAAAAGGAGAAAGGGGCTGGGTTAAGCGGGTTATAGAGGGGGTTTCAGTGGGCATTGATGGATGTTTGGCTGATTTGGGAGTCGTTCTTGAGCCTACTTTAGAACCGGATCTAGTATTAAAAGATATTAATTTTTGTTTAAGTTATCCGAACCCTTATGAACGTCGTTTTAAGTCCCATAAGGTAGTGGCTATTGCGGCACGCCGGTCTCGAGACTGGTTAATGCTTCAAGCCGTCATTCACCTTCAAGCGTCTGCCACATTTTTTTCATTATTGCCAATGCGGTTTCAGTCGTATTTTACTCAGGGGATTAATGTTGATTTAGATCCACTGGCCTTACAAGAGCGCCTTTCTCTTTACGTTAAGCGGGGGGCGTTTAGTTTTTAGTTAGTGTTTTGAGCGTGTTGGGCGTATTGTTGGATGTGCCTTCAAGGAGTTCTTTTTGTAATGGCTTAGGTAGGTGCGCTTTGATATAAGTGTCCAAGTTTTCTTTAGAAATGGTTATTTTACTTTTTTTGTTGGAAGGACCCTCATACATATGCGTCAGCATGATTTCTTCTAAGATTCCTCTTAGGGCTCTTGCGCCCACCTTTCGTCGGATGGCTACTTTTGCAATCAGTTCTAGGGCTTGTTTATCAAATGTGAGTTTCATATTATCAATGGCCATTAATTTTTGGAATTGTTTGGTAAGGGCATTTTTAGGTTCGATTAAAATTTTGATTAAGTCTTCTTCATCAAGTTCGTTAAGAGCGGTGATGATGGGGAGTCGGCCAATAAGTTCAGGAATAATCCCAAATTTAAGTAAGTCTTCATGTTGAGTACGATCAAATAATTTGTTTTTTTGAGCGTCTTCTTTTTCATCATCTTCCGTTAGAAACCCAATATTACGTTTGTCTAGTCGGGCCTTGATAATATCTTCTAGGCCGCTAAATGCACCCCCTGTAATAAATAAAATGTTAGAGGTGTCCATTGTGAGGAATTCTTGTTGAGGGTTTTTTCGACCGCCTTTGGTGGGGATGTTGACTTTAGTTCCTTCGAGCATTTTGAGTAGGGCTTGTTGAACGCCTTCTCCAGAGACATCTCGGGTAATGGACGGGTTTTCTGATTTTCGAGTGATCTTATCAATTTCATCGATATAGACAATACCCATTTCAGCTTTTTTGATGTTCATATCTGCCGTTTGGAGGAGCCTAAATAAGGTGTGTTCCACATCTTCACCGACATAGCCAGCTTCGGTGAGAGTGGTGGCATCGGCGATAGCAAAAGGAACATCAAGCATTCGTGCTAATGTTTGGGCAAAGAGTGTTTTGCCAGTTCCTGTAGGGCCAATAAGTAAAATATTGCTTTTTTGAATTTCGGTTTCTGGGTACTCTTTACATTGATGGCAAATTCGTTTGTAGTGGTTATAGACGGCCACAGAAATACTTTTTTTGGCCTTGTCTTGACCGATGACATAGTCATTAAGAAATGAGTGGATTTCTTTGGGTTTTAGTAAGGTTTCTAAAGAGAGTGTGGACTCAGGTTCATCAGTAGTTGCTTTTTTCTCATCAATAACCAGTCCCTGGCATGTTTGAATGCAATCATTACATATGTTGCCTTGGGGCCCAATAATAAGTTTTTCGACTAGATTTTGAGGTTTCCCACAAAAGGAACAGGTTTGGACTGGGTCATTGGTCATTTGTGTTGCCTTATATAACGGATGTTTCGATGACTTTGTCAATGATGCCGTACTTAACAGCTTCATTAGAGGTCATAAAAAAGTCACGTTCGGTATCTTTTTCAATTTTACTTAATTTTTGATTGCAGTTTTTGGCCATAATTGAGTTAAGTAGTTTTTTGATTCTAAGTATTTCTTTAGTTTGAATTTCAATATCTGTGGCTTGACCTTGTGCGCCACCAAGGGGTTGATGGATCATGATTCGAGAGTGAGGTAGAGCAAAACGTTTGCCTTTTTCACCAGAAGAGAGTAAGAATGCACCCATTGAAGCGGCTTGTCCCATACAAATAGTAGTGATGGGTGTTTTGATGAATTGCATCGTGTCATAGATGGCCAGTCCCGCTGTGACGACGCCACCGGGGCTGTTAATATAAACAAATGCTTCACGGTCAGAATCTTCTGCTTCTAAGAATAAAAGTTGAGAAATAATTAAATTGGCGACTTGGTCGTCAATGGCTTCGTGAAGAAAAATAATACGTTCTTTTAAAAGTCGAGAATAGATGTCGTAGGACCGTTCACCTTTTCCAGTTTGTTCAATAACCATAGGGACGAGTGGCATGATGGGGCTCCTTTCAAATTGAGAGACAAAAATTAAGGTTGTGTTCGACTTTTAGTCTTACGCCTTAAAGCTATTTTCTCGTGTTCTTATTGAAATGTCAATTTAAGTTCTTGGGTTTCTTTAAATTTTTGTGACTTTTGCTTCATCTTTGATTAAATTCAGAACCTTTGCTTTTTGAACATGCTGGGTCAGGGCGCTTTGATTTAAAGTTTGAATTTTTTCTTTTGCGGCATCATCTGAATCTATTTTGGGGTCCATTTTTCGAATTTCTTGAATCATTTCTTCTTCACTTACATCCGGGTTTTCTTTTTTGACGATTTCATCGATGATGAGTTCCATTTCAATTTTTTGCTTGGCTTGTTCGGCGAGTTCAGAACGATATTCGTCTTCACTTTTTCCCATCATTTGCAGGTATTTATCCATGGGTATTTTGGCATTTTGTAAGGTTTGCTTCATATAGTTGACTTGTTGTTCCACATCGTTATTGACCATGACTTCAGGAAGTTCAAATTTGGCATTACTGATAATGGTTTTGATAAGTTCGTTTTGGATAAGGCCTTCATTTTGTGACTCTAAGTCTTTTTCAAGGCTTTCTTGAATACTGTCCTTTAGTGCCTGAACGGAGTTGTGTTCGGAAACAGAGCTGACCATTTCATCAGTAAGTTCAGGTAAAACTTTTTTTCTAACTTCATTTATTTTGATAAAAAACTGAACGGTTTGATTGGCGACGGTTTCGGTTTTATAGTCTTCAGGGTAGGTGACGCTAAAGGACTTTTCTTGGTCCGTTTTTAGTCCCATAATTGCGGTGTCAAAGTCGTCACCATATAGACCAATGCCTACCTTTAAACCCGTGTTTTCTCGGTTCCAGTCACTAACGGGGGTGCCGTTGATTTCGCTATTAATATCGATTCGGATAATATCGTCTTTGCCAATTTCGTCAGTAGAAGGTTCGTATTTGGCAATATTTTCTTTGAATTGATCTAGCTGGGTATTAAAATCGTCTTCATTTACTTTTTTGGTTTCTACTTTGATCTTAATGCCTTTATATTTGCCTAGTTTGACTTCAGGTTTGATTTCTACGTTGCAAGTGAATTTAATAGGAGCATTTGGTTTGTATTCGTCAATATTAATGTCTTTTGGGTAGTCAATAACGGGGAGGTCTAGTTCTTGAATGGCTTCAAAATAACCTTGGTTCACTGCAATTTGAATACCTTCTTGGATGATCATTTCTTTTCCATAGTGTTTTTCAAAAATTGAGCGGGTCACTTTTCCTTGTCGAAATCCAGGGACCTTGGCGTCTTTAACTACTTTTTTAAATGCTTTTTCACAGCTGCTATCAAATTCTTCATTTGTAATTTCTATTTCGAGGTAAACATTGTTTTTTTGCTTTTTTGATTTTAGTACTTTCATCTTTATTTCCTTGTAAAATTTAAAATATTTTAGTTCTTTCAAATATTGAAAGCGTTTCTTTTAATCTAATAAGCTGTTATTTTATCGTTTTTGAGGGAATTTTGTCAAAGGCTCTGCGTTTGGAAGTGAATAGGTTTGTGTTAAACTGAGGGTAGTAAGAGTAAAAAGGGGATTGATATGAATCGGACATTTTCTATTTGGACTTTGGTGGGCTTTATTTTTGGCGTTAGCTTATTTGTGTATGCCATTATTATGAGTACGGAAAACTATATGATGTTTTTAAGTCTTTCATCATTGATTATGGTATTGGGCGGTACCTTTGCGGCCATGATGATTTCATTTCAGGCGCGGTATGTGATGCGAGCGTTGGGGACCTTGGTCATGGTTGTTTTTCCCTTTCATATCAATCCTCAAAAGTTGACGGATGAGAGTAAGCGGTTTTTGGAGTGGAGTAAGCAAATTCAAGCAGGGCAGCTTAAGCAAGTGGAGCAAGAGGTATCCGGAATTAAAGATCCTTTTCTTAAGTTTGCTACTGAACTGCTTTGTGCCGGATATAAAGGGCCTGAATTACGGTCTTTATTAACGGATTTTGCAGAAAAAGTATATGAGCGAAAGATGGTCCAGACGTATATTCTTAATTCTATGGCAGCTGCGTCTCCAGCGTTTGGGATGATAGGGACTTTGGTGGGGCTAGTAATTATGTTAGATAATATGGGTAGTGATGTGTCTAAAATAGGGGCGGGGTTAGCCGTAGCGTTATTAACGACATTGTATGGTGTGTTATTTGCCCAGTTATTGTTTAAGCCAGTAGCGGAAAAAAACGGTCAGATTGAAGCGATTCTTAGACATCGAAATATGATTTTGATGGAAGGGTTTGTTTTATTAAGTGAAGGTAAAAGTGTGTTTAAAGTTCAAGATAAGTTAAATACATTTTTGAGTCCTAAATTTTGGTTGAATCAAATGAAGGGAGGTGCCCCTTCTAAATGATCAAACGGACGTTTTCTTTATGGACACTATTGGGGTTTATTGTGGGGATTATTTTATTTGGGTATGCCATTTTTACGAGCACTGAAAATTATTTGATGTTTTTGAGTGTTTCATCATTAATTATGGTGCTTGGAGGGACTTTTGCTGCCATGATGATCTCCTTTCAACCTCGATATGTATTGGGATCAATTTGGACGCTTGTTGTGGTGATTTTTCCGTTTCAGATTTCTCCAAAATCGTTGACTACAGAGGCAAAGCGGTTTTTGGAGTGGTCTAAAAAGATTCAGGCGGGTCAATTAAAAGCAGTGGAGCAGGAAGTCGCTGCGCTTGATGATTTATTTTTATCGTTTGCTACAGAGTTATTATGTGCGGGTTATAAAGGCGAAGAGTATCGGACGTTGCTAGATGATTTTACAGAATCCCTTTATCAGAGGGGAATGGTTAAAACTAAAATTTTGAAAGCCATGGCAGCTGCATCGCCGTCATTTGGTATGATTGGGACCTTGGTGGGCTTGGTTATTATGTTAGATAGTATGGGGAGTGATGTATCTAAAATTGGAGCGGGATTGGCGGTGGCGTTGTTGACGACGTTGTATGGGGTTTTGTTTGCTCAACTTTTGTATAAGCCGGTTGCAGAAAAGAATCAGCAAATGGAGCAGATAGTTCGTCATCGAAATTTAATTTTTGTTGAAGGGTTTGTGGCGTTAAGTGAGGGGAAAAATATTTTTTCTATTCAGGATCGTTTAAATACGATGATGGACCCTAAGCATTGGATTTTAAAAGGAAAGGGGTGAGTTTGTATGTCTAATCAAGGAGATGAGAATGCATGGCTAGTCACTTGGTCGGATAGCATTACTTTATTAATGGCCTTTTTTGTGGTGCTATTGTCGATTTCAACCATTGATCAATCGAAGGTAGAGTCATTGCAGGCGGGTTTGGATCAGGATTTCTTGAAAACCAGTCGGGATTTGCCTTTTACAGAAATTGAAAAAAAGATCGCTGAAATTGTTCAGACTAAATCTTTAGAGGATGATGTTACGGTTCTTAATTCTCCTTTAGGGGTCACTATTGAATTTTCTAGTCATTTATTATTTGAGTCGGGCCAGGCGGATATTAAGTCCAAGATGGTCCCTATTTTGACGGAGTTGGTGACGGCCATTAAGGAGTCGTCGAGTATTAATTATTTGATTTCGATTGAAGGTCATACAGATAATATTCCGATTCGAACCAATATATTTGCGTCGAATTGGGAGTTGTCTGCCCTAAGGGCG
Organism: Actinomycetota bacterium; assembly: GCA_002716485.1. Classification (GTDB taxonomy): domain Bacteria; phylum Margulisbacteria; class Marinamargulisbacteria. Next base: position 1,907 of record PBBE01000056.1, on the reverse strand, counting down.
ACTCATGTTGTTCGACTTTTGATTCAAAAAGGGATTCCTTATACCAATGTAAGGGCCATTGCCTATGCGGATAGTCGACCTATGGTCCCTAACGTAGGAGATAATGGTCGACCCATTCGGAAAAATCAAGCGGCGAATCGGCGTGTATTAATGCATATTGAACGACAACATTAAGTGCCAGGGTACTCAAAAAAGAGCATCATGATTTCATCGATGCCCATTTGTCTATAGAGTTTTCCGTTAATGATAAAGGACGGTGTGGATGAAATTCCAATACGGTTTCCTTCTTTGATATCTTCAATGAGTCTGAAATTGGTACTGCTATCAGTGATACATTGGTTAAAGGGTTTAGGGTCGATGGATAGGGCATTAAGTTGACTGCGAATCAGTTGAGGGGAAAGTGAGTTTTGTTCTTCATATAGAAACCCGGCCATCTCTAAGAATTTGTTTTGATCAAGGGCGCAAAATGATGCCTTGGCGGCATGATCGGCTTGTTTATGAATACCAAGCGGGAAATTTCGAAAGGTAATATGAAGTTGCTTAGGGTATGCACGGATCCATTTTTCTAGATTCTCATGGGCTTTTTTACAAGCGGGGCATTGAAAATCTGAAAAAATAGTGACCTTAACTTTAGCGTTAGGGTTGCCAATTTCGGCATTTTTATAAGGGTTTTTTGCAATTGAGATGATGGGGCTTTTGGGGATATTATAGGTGATGTTGTATTTCTTTTTAAGGTCTTTTACATAGCTTTTTTTGAGGTGCTCAAATTCTTTTTTCTTTAAAAATTGCTGGACTCTAGGTTTGATTTTATCCCAATTTTCAGGGAGCTTATCAACTCGAGTTAAGTAAAAGTCGATGACTTGTTGATCGGAGACATAGACTTTGTTATTAATGTCTACTTTTATCAGGTCTTTTACACTTACTTTATTAAGTTTGGCATGATATTCGATGACCCGTTCATCTAGCCATCCTTCTCTTTGTTGTTGTTGGATACTTAAAATTTCATGGTGTGAAAGGCCTAGGCCTTCGTTAATATCTTCTAGTTGATAGGTAACTGGGCCAATGGCAGTGGCATAATTTTGCGTGTGCTGGGGGCGGACAGGGGTGAATTCAATGGCGTTAATTGGACTTATCATTGGCTTTATTGCAAAAAATATTAGTAGAACTTGAACGAGAGTGATACTTGCTTCCATACTAAATTGACCTATGTTTTCCTTGGGAAGTGACCATAGTGTAAGATTGTTTTGTTTTTTAAGTATGATACTTATAAGAAAGAGCAGTCCGCAGAGACTGGCGGATAGTAGGCAAAATGGACACCATGCGTTAATAATGACGCCTTGAATGCCAATGAGTCCAATAGAGGTTACACTGGCAATTAATGAGAGATAAAATAGCCATGATAGTCGTGTTTCTGGAGATGTTTTTCTAATGCTTAACCCTAAAACGAGGACATAAAAAATGAGTCCAAATAAAGAAATGGGGAGATTAAATAAGGTGGCATATTCGCTGCGAAGGACTTCTAAACATGAGGTGCCTTCAATACAAGCCGGGCTTAATTGGAGGTGTTGATAGGTTAGATAGGCCGTATCAATGATTCCAATGAGAGCTAAGAGGCTTATGATCCCTAAGAGTAAACGAGAGTTTTTTGAAATAGTCATCATGGTACATCCTTATAAATATAGAGTTTGAAAAATCTATTCTATAGTAGCATGCTTTTAATAAAGGGGCTAAATATGTGCTGAGGGCTAGGTATATTGGGTGGTGTTGATAATATGGAGCGGGATACCAGATTCGAACTGGCGACCTTCTGCATGGCAAGCAGACGCTCTACCAACTGAGCTAATCCCGCAAAAGCTTCAATAGAGGGCATTGTACCGCGTTTCGACATCAAGTCAACTATTATATTT
>PBBE01000055.1 GCA_002716485.1 Actinomycetota bacterium | reverse complement strand
TGTATACGATATGTAATATGACTCTATCGTATCTTATAAAAAGGCTCCCTACAATGTTAAGTCTTCACTTTTATTTTCATCACTTTTATTTTTTGTTTGTGATTAAATCGGACTGATGATGCCACAGCCAACCTCTTCTGAGCAAGTCACACTTTTACGAGTTCGAGATGTTAACCAATATATTAAATGGCGACTTGAAGGGGATTCTGGTCTGACTCAAATATGGATCACCGGCGAAGTTCAAAACTGTCGTTTATATCAAGCCAAAGGGCACTTATACTTTACCTTAACTGATGGAGATGCACAGCTTAATTGTGTGGTATATGCCAACTATTTATCTTCACTTGATATTAATATCAAAAACGGCATGTCGATTCAGGCCTTAGGATCCATTAAAACCTTTCATAAACGCGGCACGTATTCTTTTCAGGTGGTCTTTTTACGTGCGTCAGGCGCCGGGGATCAACATCAAGCCCTTGCTAAACTTAAAGAGACCCTTCGAAAGGAAGGCCGCTTTGATCCAGAGCGCAAAATCCCCCTCCCTAGACTGCCTCAGCGAGTCGCAATGATCACCGCACCTGGCTCTGCCGCTATGTGGGACTTTGTGACGATTATTCAGGCCAAAGCCCCCATGGTATCGTTATGTTTAATTCCGGCGGTCATGCAAGGCCCTCATTCCAGCTCCAGTGTAATGCATGGGTTTCTAATGGCCCAAAAGGCCCAGCCATTTGATTTAATCGTTTTATTACGTGGTGGCGGTGCTGCAGAAGATTTGGCTAGTTTTAATGACGCTGATTTGGTCCGCTTTATTAGTGACTACGCCAGTCCTGTAATCACTGCCATTGGCCATGAAGTGGATTATACATTATGTGATTTTGTTGCCGATGTTCGATGTGAAACACCCACCGCTGCAGCACAACTTATTGTTGAACAATACCAGACCTATATCACTCAGCTTCGCCACTACCATACTCAAATTGATGCCCAGCTCCAACAGCAATTCCGACACTATCAACTTCATCTTCAATCCCTTCATCACACTAGCCAAAGACAGCTTCACACGCTCATTGAACAGTCTCGCACACGTCTATCTCAACTGGGTCATCGACTGGGTCAAGCCAACCCCTTGCATAAGTTTGACCAAGGGTTTAGTATATGTAGCAACCCTGAAGGGCAGGCGCTAAGTTCAATTGATTCCGTTCGTATATCAGATACGATTCAAACCCAATTTCAAGACGGTCACATCACATCTACGGTGACCCAAATAAAAAAGGATGCAAAATGGCTAGCAAAAAAATAGATGATACATTCAACGAACTTGAGGACCTCGTCACTCAGTTAGAATCTGATCGACTTCCCATTGATAAAGCCATTCAACTCTACTCTACTGCACTAAAAAAAATGAAGCGAGCCAGCACCCAACTAGAGCAAGTCCACGCCAAATTAACGGTATTACAACAAGAAGGAGATCAGCTTTTTGAACAGCCACTCTCAGTCAACACCGACTAGCGCCCTCTCCTCTTTCTTTTCTCATCATCGCCCCCTTGTTGATCAAGCACTTTCTAAATATAGTGATTTTTCATTTTCTGACTCACGCCAGCATTTGGCCAATGCAATCCGACATTCCCTATTGGCACCAGGCAAGCGAATTCGCCCGCTTTTAGTATTGGCATCCCATCAATTATTTTCAGATCAAAATGATCCTATTTTACCTTATGCTTGTGCCATTGAAATGCTGCATACCTATTCCTTAATTCATGACGACCTGCCTTGTATGGACGATGATGACTTTCGGAGAGGGCTACCGACCTGTCACAAAAAATTCGGTGAAGATATGGCCGTACTGGCTGGTGATATGCTTAATACCTATCTGTTTGAGTTACTTTTAACTTCTCTACGTCCCCACTACCCTTCGGATCAGATTCTGGATAGCCTGACCCATATTTCACACCTTTTTGGTATTCATGGCCTGGTAGGAGGTCAAGCATTGGATATTCGCCCTTTACCAGATCACGCTGATTTGCAGCACTTAAAAACCATTCACACTTTAAAAACAGCGTCCGTCATCCAGGCCTCTGTCCAAGTTCCTGCCATGCTACTTTCTCAACCCGACTCAGTATGCTCACAACTCGGTCACTTTGCTCATCATTTGGGTCTTTTATTTCAAATTACCGATGATATCTTAGATGTAACAGCCAATATTGATCAGCTAGGTAAAAGCCCCAATAAAGACCATGCCCAAAATAAATTAACGTATGTCTCTTTACTTGGTCTTGAGGACGCGCGTGCCCATGCCGAAGAACAGGCTAAGCTGGCCCACTCTTGTCTGGATCAACTATCACCGTTGAATACTGTGATTTTATCTGAGTTTATTGATTACGTCTTAAACCGCCTCTCTTAATCGCCCCCCTATTCTACTGCCATGAATTGACTCTATCGAGCTTAGTAATTTTTTGATACAATACTCTTTAAATTGTATATCTATATTTAACTCTATATTTTAAAGATGCTTATGACTCAACTATTAGACCGTTTAGAATTACCAAATGACCTAAAAACCCTTTCTACTGAGGAACTCACCCTTCTTTCAAGTGAACTTCGGGAACGCCTTATTGATGTATGTCAGACATGTGGCGGCCATTTGGCCTCTAACTTAGGTGTGGTTGAGTTAAGTGTGGTCTTGCATACCCTTTTTGATAGCCCTGCTGATAAATTTGTTTGGGATACCTCTCATCAGACCTATGTCCATAAAATGTTAACAGGACGATTAAATCAAATGCATACAATCCGTCAAAAAGAGGGCCTCTCTGGCTTTGCAAAGATCAGTGAAAGTGCCCATGATTGCTTTGGTGCTGGCCATGCCTCTACTGCGCTAAGTGCGGCCGTAGGGATGGCTCATGCTCGGGATCGACTCAAAGAGCCACATAGTGTGGTGTCTATTATTGGAGATGCCTCCTTATCGGGTGGGATGTGCTTTGAAGCGCTTAATAACCTTGATCATCTTTCAGGTAATTTTATTTGTATTCTTAATGATAATAACATGGCCATTTCCAAGCCAGTGGGCCAAATGGCGGCCTATATGACCCGGATTCGGACGTCTAGCCTGTATGACCAAGCTAAAGAGCAATTTGAAAAACTGATGACCAAAATTCCTCATATCGGAGAGCCACTACGACGTCGCATCGAAAAAGCAGTAGATCACTTTAGAGATATTATCTTAGATACCAAAGCAGGGGTTATTTTTGAAGAATTTGGGTTTAAATATTTAGGTCCTATTGATGGGCATGATATACCTACTGTGATGGCCGCGCTTAAATATGCCAAACAATACCCGAAACCAATACTGGTTCATATTATTACCCAAAAAGGAAAAGGGTTACCTGAGGCTGAAGAGGACCCGATCTATTATCATGGGGTTGCACCCAAAAAAGCACCAACATCGCCTGCTAGCGATCAGCCTAAACCTAAAACATACTCCCAAACTTTTGGAGATCATATGTCCCATATTTGTGATACAGATCCCTCTGTAATGGTGATTACACCTGCTATGACTGAAGGAAGTGGCCTGGTGAGCTTTTCCAAGCGTCACCCTGATCAGTTTATTGATGTGGGAATTGCTGAAGAGCATGCGGTAACCTATGCCGCGGGGCTTGCCCAATCGGGAATTAAACCAGTGCTATCCATCTACTCCACCTTTTTACAGCGTGGTTATGATCAACTCATTCATGATGTCTGTTTACAAAATCTCCCTGTTATTTTTGCCTTAGATCGCTCCGGATTTGCAGGAGAAGACGGGGCGACTCATCATGGCGTCTTTGATATGGCCTTTATGTTACCCATCCCGAATCTTCAGATCTTGGCCCCGAAAGATGGGGTTGAACTAAACTGGATGCTCGATTATGCCTTGCAAGCTAAGTCCCCTATCTCCATCCGATTCCCAAAAGGCCCTGTTCAAGACCGGGCATCTTCGTCTCGCCCGACTACTTTTGATCTTAATGCTGAGCGACTGGTCGATAGTGAGGCCGACCAACTGGATGTACTTTTAATCGGTATTGGCAGTATGGCATGGGTTTGTGCAGATGCCGCGTCTGTTTTATCAGGCCTTAATATCACTTGTTCAGTTGTGAACTTACGTAGTATTAAGCCCTTAGATCATGCGGGGCTTTCTCCTTTAATTTCTAAGAGCCGTCATGTCATTGTTATTGAAGAAGGCGTGGGTATTGGCGGTGTTTTTTCTTATCTTCGTAGTGAATTTAACTCAGAAGCAAGGCCTTCTTGGCATAGCATGGCCATTGCAGATCAATTTTTTCATCAAGCCAGTGTCAGTGAACTTCGAGAGCAAGCTGGATTAACGGCCAATGCTATTATTCAGAAAGTTCAATCCCTATCATTTCAACCACTTAAGATGGGTGAGGTCAATACGCCTGCAAGCTAACTTTTGCTCACTATTTCTTTCATTTCCTTAATTTGAGCCTCACAGACCTTTTGCAATTCTTGGCTTAAGGCCTTTTCAGACTCACTTGACGAGGGATCCACATGAATGGCCTTCCCAATATGAAGCTCTACTTTCCCCGGCCATGCCCGCCAATCCCCCTTCGGCAAGATATTTCGTGTCCCTTTGATCCAACAAGGAACAATGGTCGCTTCAGTATGGACTGCCATTAAAAAAGGGCCTCGTTTAAACGCCGCAATTTCGCCATCCTTTGACCGGGTCCCCTCTGGAAAAATCAATAAATTAGCGCCCTTTTTAATATCACTTTCCGCTTGTTTTACGGACTGACTGGCTTTTTTGGGATTAGACCGATCCACTTTAAAATGTTGAAGACGCCTCATTGTTGTTCCTAGAACCGGAACTTTAAACAGTTCTTTTTTGGCAAAAAATTGAACTTGAATCGGCAATAGGCACATGATTAAAACCGTATCCAAAAAACTTTCATGATTGGCGACTACAATAAAGGGTCCTTTTGGTAGAACATGCTCATCCCCGACCCTTTTAGCCTCGATCCCCGTCATTTTTAATCCGATCTGAAGCAGGACCTTAGCCAATTGATACACACGACTAAAGTGACTTTGTCTAAACACGATTAATATTGAAATCACAACGTAATGAATGACAAACATCATGGCATTAACGAGCCAGATATAGACACTGTAAATGGGAGATATAATACTTTTTATGATTTCCATATATTCCACCTAAACCGTATTTGATCTATAATACTATCATATTATCATTAAATCACTTAGTACTCGATATCAGATAAGGAGTTTATTTTATGAGTCATTTAGTTGTTTCAGCATCTGGAACCCGAGGCGTTGTTGGCGAGACCATGACCCCAGAATTAGCTGTTCGAATTTCACGCACCTTTGGCAGCTATGTCAATCAAGGCACCGTTGTTGTTGGCGGTGATACCCGAACATCAACAGACTGCTTAAAGTATGCCGTCATATCGTCCTTATTATCCGTTGGCTGTGATGTAATCGATGTGGGAAAAGTCCCTACCCCAACTGTTCAACAAATGGTCCGGTATCATCAAGCAGCAGGTGGTATAGTGGTAACGGCTTCTCATAACCCTGTGATTTGGAATGGTATTAAATTAATGAACCATCAAGGTGCATTCTTAAATGAGCAAGCCTATTCAAACTACTCCCAATTATATGAAGAAAACCCTCAACCATATGTGGCTTGGAACCAACTGGGGCAGTATCGAGAAGACCCGAATGCAATTCAACGGCATGTTGATTTTATTTTAACCCACCTGGACCCCACCCCCATTCAAAACTCATCCCTTCGTGTTCTAATCGACCCAAATAATGGTGCAGGTGCCATTGCCAATCCTATTTTATTTGAGAAACTTGGTGTTCAATATGACATGATTAATGAACAAGCTAACGGCCATTTTAATCACCCTCCAGAGCCAGTTGAAGCCCATTTAGCGGATACCATGTCCCAATTACGTTCTGGAAAGTACGATATTGGCTTTGTTCAAGACGCTGATGCAGATCGCTTGGTCATGCTAGGTGAAAATGGTCAATTTTTTGGTGAAGACTATTCACTGGCTTTATGTGTCGATCATATTTTAGGAACAGAAGCGGCCCCATCACCGTCAGTAGTGGTCAACTTATCCACTTCACTGGTGATTGAGTCGGTGGCCAAACGCCACCAAGCATCGGTATATTATACTAAAATTGGAGAACCTTATGTCAGCCAAGGGCTTCGAGACCATAAAGGCCTTGTGGGTGGCGAAGGAAATGGCGGTGTTATTTATCCTAAAATTGGCTGGGGACGCGATAGTTTAGTGGGCATGGTTGTGGGCTTACGTCACCTGGCAATGACGAAATCCCCATTATCAAAAATCATTGGGTCTTATCCCAAATATTGGATGCACCGCGACAAATTCCAAGTCAATAGCCGTGATGATATCGCTGGCTTTTTAAGTCAAGTTGAATCCCAATTCCAAGGTGAAAAAATGGACAAACAAGATGGTGTTAAAGTCATTCTAGATAACGCTTGGGTCCATGTGCGCCCCTCGAATACTGAGCCCATTGTCCGCTTATTTATTGAAGCGAGCAATGAATCACAACTACACGCTTTAATTGAAAAAGTAACTCATTTGGCTGAAGTATAAGATGACCAACAGCACGGCATCTCTTAGTACTAAACAACTTGGGGTCTTAGGCGGAATGGGCCCAGATGCAACCCTATATTTTTCAAAATTAGTTCTTCAACATACCCCTCATGCCTGTGACCAAGACCATATCCGTCAAAAAATCCTCTTAGCAACACAAACCCCAGACCGAACCCAGAGTATACTATCAAATTCACATACACATATACAACAGTCTTTACGTGCCTCTGTTATTGAATTATGCCGTATGGATATTGATGTCATAGTTGCACCTTGCAATACCGTTCATTACTATGCTGATACCATCCAAGCAGCAGCAGCTAAAACCCCATTTTTAAATATGATTAATATTACCTGTGACTATTTATCCTCACAACAAGTTAAGTGCGTTGGTATTTTAGGAACAACGGGGACCATTCACTGCCGACTATATCAAGATGCATTGGAACAGCGCAATATCCATTGTATTCATCCAAGTGCTGATCAACAACAACAGGTAATGGAAATCATTACTGCCATTAAATCAGGTGATCGTTCCGACACCCTTAGCCTCCAGCTTCTTGATCAAGTCAACAGTCTTCAATCTGAAGGCACTGAACGCATATTACTAGGATGCACTGAACTCCCTTTAATAGCCCCCGACACATCTGTTTTAGTGGACCCAATGTATTTATTAGCAAAAGCCAGTATCACATTTTGTTGCTCTAAAGACCCATTTAAGACCATTACTGAGGATCCCAAAGATATTAAATGAATTCAACAAACACCGCTATTTTACTTATTAACTTAGGAACCCCTGACGGATGTGATATCAGCTCTGTTCGTCGATATTTAGCCGAATTTCTTATGGATAAACATGTCATTGATGTCCCTTATCTCCTTCGTTGGATCATTGTCTGGCTTTTTATACTCCCTTTTCGCCCCAAACGCTCAGCAAACGCCTATCAACGAATTTGGACTGAGCAGGGCTCTCCCTTAATGATTATTAGTCAGGAAGTACAAAATCAATTGGCTACAAAAACTTCAGAGCCTGTTTATTTGGCCATGCGTTATGGTCGCCCCTCGATTCGATCAATCTTATCTCAAATACACAAGCAACACCCATCTCTTGAATGCATTAAGGTTCTCCCTTTATATCCTCACTATGCATTAGCTAGCACACAAAGTGTCATTGAAAAAACAAAGAAAGAGGCCCAAACATTATCCATTTCAACGCCTATAAAATTTCGCTCTTCATTTTATAATGACCCCCTTTATATAAAAGCGTTATCTCTTTCTATCAAACGTGCACTCAAACCAGGTGTGGACTATCTTTTATTTAGTTATCATGGCATTCCAATCCGCCATTTGGGAAAGGTTGACCCTACAAGTCGCCATTGTGGGACTAAAGAATGCTGTGAGCGAGCGTCTATAGCACACGCCACCTGCTATAAACACCAAGTTAAAGTCACCACCCAGCTTGTTATTGAGCAACTAGGCCTTTCTGCCAATCAATATGGTATTTCATTCCAATCTCGATTAGGTAAAGACCCTTGGATACCACCATTTACCGATGAGCTCATCCCACAATTGGCCAAAAAAGGGGTAAGACACTTGGCAGTTGTTTGTCCAGCTTTTGTGTCGGACTGTCTAGAGACGATTGAAGAGATTGGCATGGAAGCACGAGACTTATTCTTAGAAAACGGAGGTACAGAATTTAGTTTAATTGACTGTTTAAATTCTGATTCTGATTGGATTGATGCCCTGCAATCCATGTGCGAAGATGACCAGACATTCCAGCCTCTCTAATAAACTTCTTATCAGAGCACTCTCTTTTTTTACTTAACCCGGCCCTGCGCAGGCTTTATTAGATACATCTCATTTTTTTTCAATCTTCCTTACCTATTTTCACTCCTATTCTCTTTCTTTTTATACCCTTTTTTTTTGAGATCAATCCTCTGGTAAAACACCTTGTTGACAATACCGTACCGGTACTGTATTGTTTATTTATCTTCATGAAAATTTCTTCCAAACTTGTCAATGATGATCAGTTGGAAACCTATAAAAGAGGAAATGATCTAAGCAATGAAATTAACATTATTTTCAAGTCAATATTTTCCCTACATACCACCCACTAAGCTGAATAAACTTCTGGGTTTTACATTCACTACTTTATACGGTTTATTTATTACTATTCCCATCTTCGCTATCAAAACCTTACGCCAATCAATATGGACTACGTTCCTATTTATCCTCATCACAACGCCTCCGCATTTTGCTATCACACCTGAACCCATCCTTTTACATACTGCAATCTCATCAGCGACTCGCCACTCAAAAAAATTACAAATTCAAAAAAATAAAATAAAAATCAAACAAGCCGAACATCAAATTGCTATTTCTGAGCTTTTACCAAGTTTGGACGCATCCTTCGACTTAAATTCGATTGAATATGAAGTCGATGGTCGAGATGCCTTAGCCAAGATTAATGTTTTAGGAGATGAAGTTACCGTCTATCCGGTTGCACCATCAAAGTATAGTAGTCACTTTAATTTAATGTTTTCTCAAACCCTTTTCTCAGGTGGACGAATTTTAGCACAAATTGGGATTAAAAAATTCGAAGCTGCTTTATTATCTTATGATTACCAACACTCATTACGCCAACAACAGCGAGAAATATCTACATTATATTGGCGAACGCTTATATCCTCATTAGAAACATCATCCGCTGACACCTTAGCACAATTAACAAAGACTAAACTTGCCTTTTTAAATAGCAAATCAGACAAAGGGTTTTTAAGCAAAAAGAATCTTAGAGAATCTGAAATTGACTTTTATAACCGTAATGAAAACAAACTACTTACTAAGCAGATTTTCACTCAATCCAATCGTCACCTTATTGAGCAAACGAAACTACCCTATTCATCTATTCAACTGAGCTCTTCCCCTAGGAAATATGAAGAAATTGCACCTTTTTTTCAAGACTTAAAAACCCTATCTAAGACCTACGAACCCCTATCTGTCAAACAATCTAAACTTAATATCTCTATCGCAGAAAAAAACCATGCCATTAGTAAAAGCTTATTTATGCCTGATATTACACTAAGTTCAGGAGTCAGTTACTTTGATGCCGATTCTGAATTAAAAAATGCCCATAATGACTTAAAACTTGGGGATACTTATATCCGCCTAACTGCTCGATACAACTTATTTTCTGGTTTTAAAGATATGGCAACATTCAAGAAATCCAAGTTAGAAACTCAACTTGCACAACTTAGCCTTTCAACACAAAAAGAAGAGAGTCAAATTAGTACCGATCAACTTATCCAAAATTGTCAGCAGGCCATCACAAACCTTAAACAATTAAAAAAGAATGCGGACTCCATGAACAAACTTCTTAACGAAGCTAAGATTCAATTTAATCATAATCAACTCTCTCAATCAGATATTATTGATACCCAAATTCATCATGCGGACGCGCTTCTTCTTTATCAAAAAGCAACAATTGAAGTTGAAATTGCCCTATCTGAACTTGCATTTCAGATTGGTGAGGGGGACAAATATTTAAGGAGGTTTTCATCACAATGACTACAAATCGATTAATTATTATTTTTCTATTAGGTATAATAGGCACCGGGATCTTTATGCGCATCACCCCCAAAGCAGACCAATCCGTTCCGGTTGTATACCTAAAACACGGATCTATTTCTGAATCTATTCAAGAGCGTGGGGTCTTTGTTCCTATTGAACAACAAAAGATTTATTCTGAAATTAGTGGTCAAATTGAGCGCATCCCTGTTCAAGAAGGTCAACTTATATCCCGAAAGCAAGCACTTTTAAATGTTAATAAAACTGATATTAATTATCAAATTAGTCAAGTGGCGTATAAATGGAAATCAGAGATGATCGAATCCTCCCATCTTTCACGTCAGATTAAGCATAAACGCGCCCTTGCCAAACAACATATTATTTCAATTGAAGACTTACAAAGCCTTAATGCATCTCTTGAAAAGCTCAACCTATCTATTGAAGCTTTATCTGATGAAGTGATCCATCTAAAGCACAAGCGTCATTTATATAATGTGGTAAGCCCTATTGAAGGCGCCATTTCTTCAATTTTCGTAAATGAAGGGCAAATGATTGAAACAGGAACACTTCTAATGGAAATTAAAAATCCTAAAAAATTAAAAATTGAAGTCCTTATTCAGGAATATGAGTCCCATAAAATTAAAGTTGGTCAACCGGTTCGAATTAAATCCCCTATATTTCCTGAAGAACCTCTTCAAGGTAAGGTAGCCATGATTGTTCCATCCATTGCTGAGAAGCCAGGTGCCTCTGGAATGAAAATCGAAATTATGATTGAAGATGATTTATCTAGATTTAATGTCCATCCTGGAAACCAAGTCGATTTAGAAATATTTCTATCCCACAAAGATGACTGCTTATATTTACCAATTGGTGCTGTTAAAAAAATTAAAAACAACTATTTTGTGTCTCTTAAAAATGGTCTACAAAACAAACAAGTTCTTGTTGGACTTCAAGACCAAAATCGTATTGAGATCTTAGATGGATTAGATGTTAATGAAGGAGTGGTTCATGTCTCCACTTATTAAGCTCACTTCAATCAAAAAAGACTATATGATAGGACAATCTCAGTTATCTGTTTTAAAAAACGTGTCGTTATCTGTTGAACAAGGTGACTTTATTTCATTGGTCGGCGCTTCCGGCTCTGGAAAAACAACTTTACTCAATATTATCGGGTGCTTAGATCAAGCCAGTTCAGGAGAATACTTATTTGAAACTATTAATTTAAGTCAAGCAAATGATAAAAAACGCTCAAGTTTTAGAAGCCATACACTTGGATTTGTCTTTCAGCAGTTCAACCTTATTCCCCATTATACCGCCCTAAATAATGTTGCATTGGCACTTACTTACCAAGGAATATCTAAATCTGAACGAGAATCCCGAGCACTATGCCTTCTAGAAAAAGTAGGTTTAAAAGACCGTGCCACACATACCCCTTCTGAATTATCTGGTGGCGAACGTCAACGAGTCTCAATTGCCCGGGCATTGGTGACCAACCCTAAAGTGATTTTAGCAGATGAGCCAACCGGTAATTTAGATTCTGCTACCAGTCAATCGATTATAGCACTGCTAAAAACGATTCATAACGAAGGAAAGACCATTATTTTAGTAACCCATGATATGGGGGTCGCCAAACAAGCAAAACGTACTATATACATGAAAGATGGTCTAATCGTGGAAGATTCGAAATAATGACTATTCCAATTAAAGAAATAATCTTCATGAGTCTAGAAAGCCTTCGTCTCAAAAAACTCCGAACAGGCTTAGCGATGCTAGGCATTATTATCGGTGTTGCAGGAATTATGGTCATTGGTGTTATGGGCACCACTGGTAAATCTCTTATTTTTGATGAGATTAAAACATTTGGATTTGAAACCGTTTGGATTTATCGGAAGACCACCCCTCAAAAGGGTCGCTCTTGGGAACCTAAAGGCTCTGGAATTCGTCATGATGACATTTTATCTTTAAAGGAAGACATTCCTAGTATTCGCTGGATTACCCCTGTTGTAGAAGAGAAAGAATGGGCCCATTCCAATGGAGTTGAGCACTTAACTAGACTTCATTATGTCAATGAAACATTCATCCATATTGAAAATGATCAACTTCACTCTGGACGCTTTTTAAATAAAACTGACATTATGTCGTTAAGACGCGTCTGTGTTATTGGGCACGATGTTGCTCAAAAATTATTCCCAAGCAATTCCCCTATTGGTGAGCAACTCTTAGTTGGAAATACCTTCTACAAAGTTATTGGCGTCTTAAAAGAGAAAGATCGAGACTTTTTAAAAAGTATAGGCGCTAGCTCAGAAAACCCGAATGGTCGACTATTTGTCCCTATCTCCATATCTCTTCAAAAAAATGGCCAAGAAATTGACTATATCCAGCTTTCTGCCTCTAGTGCAGACCTGGCAATCACTACGGCAAAACAGGTCATTACATATTTAAAAGATCGACATCAACATATTTTTGATTATCATTTTTCAGCAATGAAAAACTATATTGACTCCGCAAATAGAATCCTTGGCATAGTCTCGTGGATGCTTGGCATTTCAGTTACCATTGCAATTGTAGTCGGTGGAATCGGTATTGCTAATATAATGACAATTTCTGTGATTGAACGGGTTAAAGAAATTGGCATTCGAAAATCATTAGGCGCAAGAGACCCAGACATTTTCAACCAATTCCTAACAGAGTCCATCATTTTAACGTCTTGTGCTGGTCTCATTGGTATTATCTTTGGTGGCCTCATCATTTTAATATTGATGATTTTTATTGGAAAACCACTTCTTTTCCCGATGAGTTTCGTTGCCCTATCATTTTTGATCTCTCTTACTGTGGGTGTGATATCAGGGGCGTTTCCAGCCACCTGGGCATCCAAACAAAACCCTGCGATTGCATTGAGGTATGAATAAATGAATTCTCTTATTTTAATAATTGATCTACTAACGCTCCTTTTTCCTCAAAAAATAGCAACGCAACTATCCAAACATATAGCGACTATTTTCCTTAAGCTTAATCCTCAATATACCCTTCGGCTTATGGCCTCTGTTAAAGCCGCATTTCCTGCACTTGATCATTCTAAGGTTAAAGAAATTGTATTTAATAGTCAAAGGAACCATATTTCCTTTTTTTCAACCTACCGGTTTTTGGCGTTGGCATCACTCAAACGTGTTAAGCCTATTTTAAACGAAGTTGATATTGTAGGAAAAGAACATATCAATTTGTTAACACAACTTAATAAGCCCGTTCTAATTGTATCTATCCATATGGGAGACTTCTTTAAAGGCTTTTTAAAATTAGCAACATTAGCTCCTAAGAGCAAAACAATAGGCCTTATTAAATGGATGAATTCATCTAAAAAAGAAGAGGCTGCTTACCAAAAGTTTATTGACTTAGGTGCAAATCTTAAACTGTTTCGACTTAGAGATAAACCTGGTATGGATGCTGTTAAATTTTTAAGAAAAGGCAATATTTTATTGACCATGTGTGATGTAAGCCCTCAAATTGTTAAAACCACATCCGTCTCATTTTTTAATCAAGAAGCAGAATTCCCCTGTGGCCCTTCAGAATTAGCAATTGCCAGTCAAGCCATTATCCTACCGATATATTTTACGAAGTCTAATGGACGAGATACCCTAAACATATGCCCGCCCATTGATACTAGCTCAATATGGAAACAAAAAGGAAGTCTCTCATCAAAAAGCAAAAAAATAACCCAACAGTTAGCCAAGCTAGTTGAAAACTGGATCCGTATTTATCCAGATGAATGGCACTTTTGGGTCATCATGGAGGAACTATGGAAAACAAAAAAATAATCAACCACTACTTATCTTACCTTTCAAATTATAAAGGCTCTATTGCGTTATTATTGTTCCTTTCGCTTGCCTCTGCGGGAACAGCAATTCCGATTCCAGCCATTTATGCACACTTAGTAGACAAGGTTATTCCCAATAAAGACATCGAAACCCTCTTTGTCATGGCCGGCTTATTACTTGCTCTTTTAGCACTCAATGCAATTATCTCTTATGTGTTAACTTTAGTTGGATCATTAGTTCGGAAAAAGTTTAGATCACAAATGAGGTCTATTTCTTATTCCAAATTACAACGACTCCCCTATGAGCAACTATCTCATTTTGTTTCAGGTGATTTGGTATCACGTTTAACTCGAGATTTGGACTCTTTAGGCGTTCTTTTGCCTAAAGGAATTGCTGAATTCATAAAAAATATCTTAATCATTATTGGTATTGTTAGCATCATGCTACATATGAGTTGGAAATTAACTCTTATTTCCGGCATCATGATCCCTCTATTTTTTCTATTTTTTCTCTGTATGATGAAAACCTTAGAAGAACGGGCTAAAAAGAACCATGAAACAAAAGGAAAACTTCAGGCATCCCTACAAGAAAAAATTGAAGGAAATCGAGATATTCAACTCACCAATTCTTATGAGCACCAACACCAAAGTGCAACCAAAATCATTCAAGAAAGCGAATCTGTTCTTACCCATTTAAATTTTCATGAAGCGAAAATGGGCCTAGTTTTTTCCCTATTTCCCATATTGGGAAGTGGCTTACTTTGGGGCCTTGGGGGTTACTGGAGTATTACCAATGTACTTACATTAGGTGAAGTAATTGCATTTAGTTATGCATTCAATTATCTCTTTGATCCAATTTCAAGTGTTTTTTCAACCATATCTGAAGTTCCTATTGAACTTACGGCCCTTCAACGAATATTTGAACTATTTCCTGAAAACCAGCAAACCAAGATTTTACCAAATGGTAACAAAGAGGCCTTTATTCGAGGAAAAATTGATTTTAAAAAAGTTTCTTTTGGATATGAAAATAGCCCCCTTCTCCTTCAAAATCTTAATTTTTCTATCAAACCTGGTACTGTGACTTGTATTGTTGGAGAAAACGGCATTGGTAAATCTACCTTATTTTCCTTATTACTATATCTTTATCAAGTCAATCAAGGTCAAATATTGATCGATGGTCACCCAGTCCAGTCTTATTCTGAAGCAACTTTAAGGAAAAATATTAGCTTAGTTCCTCAACAAGCCTTTTTATTTCAAGGAAGCATTAAAGATAATATCATTATGGGACGAAAAGTCTCTGAACAAGACTTTAATAATGCCTGCGAACTTTCAGGTGTTTTCAATTTAGTTAAAAAATTCGATAAGGGTGTCGAATCTTTGGTGACAGAAAAAGGAAATAATTTGTCTGGTGGTGAAAAGCAAAAGATTGCCATCGCCAGAGCACTTGTAGAAAACCCATCTGTTCTTTTACTAGATGAACCTACCAATAATCTTGATGAGGCCATCAAAGCCTCTATTCAACAAAGCCTCTTGTTAGCAAAAGCTGGCAAAACAATCATCTTAATTACACACGACCTATCGTTTATTGAAGGAATCACCGAAATATATGAAATAAAAGATAAAAAAATAATAAAAAAGGAGCATCAACATGCCTAATAAATACGCCCTAAACCCCTGTAATCATCTCACGATTTCTGAACTTATCAATTATTAATTAATAGGAGAAAAATAAAATGAATACCCAAGACCAATTAGTTACTATTTTAAAAAACTATCAGCCCAATATTGATGAATCAATCATTACTCAGGATACGCCTTTATCCGAACTTGAGATTGACTCTCTGTCCTTTATTGAAATTGTTTATGAATTTGAAACCGAATTTAATATTGTTATTCCTGACGATAAATTACGAACACTCCGAACAATTGGTGATTTCTTAGCGTGTGCTACAGCTAATACAGCGGAGAACAACTATGTCACGGCTTAGACTTTGTGGACTGATATTGAGCATGCTCTTTCTGATAGTTCGTCCTTCATATGCGGTCAACTTAACCAATACGGCTCTGTTTGGATTAGGGTTTGCCTCTGGCACCGTCTTTCACGAAGTCGGACATGCAAGTGTCGCCTTGTTACAAGGGGGAGATATTGTCTCTTTCCAATTTTCGAAAGTACTAGTGAAATATGATGATGCTCTTTCACAAGCTGAGTTTAATCAAAAGTGTCGAGCCATGGTACTAGGTGGCTATATCGCCCAATCTCTTGCAAGTGAAGTCATTCTTCAAAATGAACAGTGGCACAATAATGAATTTGCATTAGGCTGGATGAGCCTTGGGCTTTTGGTGAACCTAAGTAACCCTATTAGATACTATATCTTTAATCAACATAATAATGACCTTGGTACCTATAAACGCATGGGGGGTGACCCATTACTGCCCTCTATGCTAATGCTCGCCCATGCAGGCTTTACCCTTTACAGACTTTTTTCTGAGACGGATGTCCCTGTTTATTTAGGACAAAATATGATTGGAATAAGGATGAAGTTTTAAGAAAGAAATATTATGAGGATTCAAACTATTGATTAAATCATGTTTGAATCCTCGGATATTTTTTCAAAAAGGAGGTGAAATAATTATGAACTTACAATTAGATCTTGAAAAAGTTGTCTCTGGCCCTTCTCTTGCAAAAGGAGAAAAGAAAGAAGACAAAAAAAAGCCTACATACACTGGAAAAATTGGGTATGACGAACAAAGAGGCCCCTACGCAGAAGGGAGCTCTGGTTGCTAATCTCTTTTTTAGCACTATACAACCCTGGTGAGGCCTCTCCAGGGTTGTAGCTCAAAATCAAAACTCTAATACAACAATATAAGAAAGGAAAATACAATGTCAAATGAATTATTAATGATTACACTTAATAAAACTCAATCAGGGCCTTCATTAGCAAAGATGTTCCCTGAACCTGCCCCTCCGACGCCTAACCCTGGCCCGTGCGAACCAGATATTATTTGTAGCTGTTAAAATCATCATGGGGTCTCTATATCAGAGGCCCTATGAAAAAACAAAAAAAGGACAAAAAATCAATGAACTATGTACAAGAGTGTCAAACGAATAATATCTCTACACTCTACTCAATTCAAAACGACTCTGAAAATAGCTTTAGCTTACTCCATTCTGTACTTGGCTACACCCAGACAGAATGGATGATTGAAAAAAAATCAGTGACGGCTAGTAAAGAATTTATTATTCTAGACGAAAAATCACCCCATGCTTTTGTTCGTATTAAACCCAAAGATTCAACCTCTCAATCAGTAGAAATTCAAGTTCACTGCCTTAGAACCTGCCATCAATTTAATATATCATCTCCCCTTAAAACCATCTTAACTCAGATCATCAACTATGAAAACACCACTCGATTTTATTGCTTTCTTTTCCCCTTTGAGAAAAAAGAACAATCCCTATTAAAAAATCTTGGTTTTTCACAAGAAGCGATATATGACCAACATATTTACTCTAAAGGAAAGTACTTGGATCTACTCGTTTTTGGAACCGAAAGGATACAAACACTATGAACTATAGCGGTCTTTTATTAAAACTTAGAAAACCTGAACAAGAGGATATGCCAGTCATTACTGAATGGCTTTCTGATGACCTATTTTTAAAAAACTTATATGGGTCACCGATTGATTCACAGCAAAATAGATTTCAAAGGGTCCACACCTTTTTAAACCAAAATGCAAAAGACTTTTCAAATAATATTACACTAATTGCCGATGACCATCTAACTCATACCCCAGTTGGCCTTATTATGTTAAATCATATTAATTGGTGCCATAGAAATACTGAAATGAATGCCGCCATTGGAGATAAGACTATTAGAAACGCCTTTTATGGTGGCGATTTATATCTCCTTGGACTTATGTATAGTTTCTTTGCACTAAACTTACATAAGGTATTTGGATATACCTACTCATCAAATGAAGCCGCTTTAAAATTAAACCGTTTTGGAGGAAAAGTAAACGGAATTCTTAAAAATCATGTTTACCGAAATGGCAAATTTTTAGATGTGGTCACCCATTCAGTATTAAAATCTGAATTTTTAACTTTTTTAGAGTCCCAAAAAAACAGACTATTGCTTAAACATTCAAAAAAAGGTGTTTTTAATGACTTTTTTTAATGTCTACTTGACTTTATTTACTGGAATCAGTTTCATAGGATATTGGGTATCACATTACTTCAATTATTATTATTTTTCTTATTTTTTTCAATCAATACTCCTATTAATTCACTATCCTCTTATTCTTCAGAGACTCTCATTTGAACAAGAACTTCCTTACTTATTACTTGGTATTATTCTGGGTCTGCTTCTATTTATAATCTCCTTTATATTTACAACACCAAACCCAATCCAAAGTTTAGCAAATTTTGTCACCCATATTTTACCTTGTTTTTCTTCAGAAGCTGTTAAACTTAATATTCCCATTCATATTAAAACAGCGTTATGGGAAGAGCTCTATTGGAGAGTGTGCCTACAAGGCATTCTAATGTCTGTTTTAACTACTCATTTCAGTATTGCTTTAACCGCTATTTTATTTTGGATCGGACATTTTCATCGATTTAAAAATTCCATACCTAGAATGTTAGAAATGATCTTATTTTCGCTTCTATTAGGGGTCCTATTTGAGCTAACCGAGTCATTTATATTATGTGTCACCATTCATTTTATTAGAAATATACTTATTATTTGTTATCGGACCCATGTTATTAGACTCATTGAAAATAGACCATGATAACACCTCACACTCATATTCAATATAATGCGACTCATTTTCATATGTTTGTACATACAAGCCATCCAGAGTATACGCTCTTGTCTAAGACAAATGCCCCTATTTATTTAGAACCAAATCCACTTCGAAAAAGACTTAAATCAATAAAAGAGATATTATGAGGACTCAACTCATTGATAACATCAAACTTGAGTCCTCCGATATTTTTTTTAGAAAGGAGGTGAAATAATTATGAACTTAGAATTAGACCTTGAAAAAGTTGTCTCTGGACCATCTTTGGCAAAAGAAGGCTCTATTACAGCAGAGTGTCATTGCTAATTTTATTTTAAGCACTATACAACCCTGATGATACATCATCAGGTTTGTAGCTCAAAATCAAAGTAGTAAAATAAAAAAGAAAGGAGAATACTATTATGTCAAATGAATTATCAATGATTACCCTTGATAAAATTCAATCAGGACCTTCATTAGCAAAGTTCAATGATGACCTTTTGGACGATGTTTGGGAAAAAGTTCCAGTTTGTTCCTGTTAATCAGTGAACAGATAAAACACTTCCAATTTCTCTAGAATGATCATATATTAAATTTAAATTGGTAGTGACCTATACAAGCCTGATATTAGAGTATCAGGCTTGTATTTGAATGATATCACTAATTAAAAGAGATATTATGAGGACTCAACTCATTAATAATATGAATTGTGGGTCCGTCAACATTTTTTTTAGGAAAGAAGTTGAAATAAAGGATCTTAGATTTAGACCTTGATAAAGTTATCTCTGGCGCCTCACTTGCAAAAAGAGAAGGAAAAATAGAGTTCGGTGTAAACCGTCTACTAACTTTTATAATTCATTAAAAGAAAATACGCAAAGTACTAGCACTACCCCTAGTATAAAGTAATTAAATTATACAATTGGATATATGCAAATTATGAATAGCCTAAAGAATCATAGGTGACTAATCCATTAATTGAGTATCTTAATGCACGCCCAGTCTTGATAAATGGTATAAACCTTTAATATAAAGATAAAACTACCATTACACAATAATCACCTTATAAGCGCTATTATGGCATTAAACAGCGCATTAAGGCCCTATAAGGAAATATAAAAACAAAAACCTCTTACCCTTAAAGAGTAATAAACAATATCAGCATCATTTTAGTATAGAGAGATCACAGATCAATAAAATAATAACAAGCCATATACACCTGTAGATATATAAGAGCAAGTCGATAGATCATCACAGTAGATTTCAATCAGTAATGACGCAGCAAAATAAAATTGCTCTTATGATCAATGAACAAACTTTATAATAAGAACACTGATTTATATAATACAAAAGCCACTTGTTAAGGGCGATTAAATTCAGCCAAAATAAAGGGCTTATAATAATAAAAAAATTAAAGGATTGGATATGTTGCTGGTGGAGGTGAACGGGATCGAACCGATGACCTTCTGCGTGCAAGGCAGACGCTCTCCCAACTGAGCTACACCCCCAAAAGGGACTATTATAATACCGAAATATTAAAGCATAATCAAATTAAATATTTATAAATACCTCAATAAAGAACATTTAGCGCATACAATCAGAAGAAACAAGACCAAAAGGATATTCATTATCAACCAATTTATATCCCATACAATCTTCCATCCACGTTCCTGATATATGTCCCCCATCAAAATTACGAT
>PBBE01000054.1 GCA_002716485.1 Actinomycetota bacterium | reverse complement strand
TCCTCCTTCGGCATCTAGAACCCCATCATCTACTCCTCCTTCGGCATCTAGAACCCCATCATCTACTCCTCCTTCGGCATCTAGCCCCCCTCCTCCTTCGGCACCTAGCCCCCCTGCCGACCCATCAGCAACAATACCAGCATTCACTTCAGACCTTATCTTATCTAAAGTGACCCCAAACGACCTAAACGATCCTGAGTTTATTAAAAATCTCCTTTCTCAGGATATCCAAAATCACGGCTATAAATATGATCGCTATCAAGGCATTGCAACCCATATCCTTAAACTAATTGAAGCCAAGGGGCATCTTAACACCATCAAGAAATTCTTAGATGACAATCGATACCTTAAAAGTCAAGTATGCAAATGCCAGCCTAAGATAAAATCATTTTTTTATGCTGATCTTTCTGTTGAATTTATACCTAGAATAAATATTGAGGAAGAAAGAAACATGGCGAAATCTCTATCTTTAGATATTGATAACAAGGGCGCCTTTGAAACGGCATTTGAAAAATATCAACAGACTCAAGCCCCGTCTAGTCAAGGCCCCTCTATTGACTTTAATGATCCAGACGCCCGAAACCAATCTTGCCTACCTGAGCATGTTAAATCTTATCTTTATGATGACGTTTACCAAAAGGTTAACGCCTCTAATGCCTCCATTCACATGACCCTTAAGGACTTAGATGGGAGCCTTGACCCAAACCAGGTCGTCGTGACCCTGAACAAGCGTTCAGGAGCGACTAAAAGTTCTTTGATTAATTTAAACATTCCATTTGCAGATAGCACTGAACTCCAATCGGCATTTAGCTCTCTAAAAGACGATTCTCATCTAATGCTGCCCCAACTGACGATGTACCCCACCGAAACGTCACAATCTCATCAGAATGACTTATTAAACAGGCTAATTAATCTGTTTCATGAGTCTGAGCAATATGAAACCACCCAAAAAGCCCGTCATTCTAAGTTTGATGTCAATGAAATCAGAGCGCAATTTTGGACCTCACATAAACTCCAACCCTTGAACATAAAATTCCCCCAACATATTCTTAACCTTGAAGAAGAGTCCGACCCCTCCCTTTGGGCAACTAAGCGCGAATACTTATTGGCCCTTCGAAATAAGCTAATCGTGTCATGCCCACTTGCCTATAATAAACATCGAATTGAAACTGAACTGGAAAGCAACCATGGGCTTCTTAATGGAAAAACACAACTGAGTTTCCCCCTACGAACCGGTGACGCAAGTGCAGGCCACTTTCAATATGCGCATATTGATATCCCCCAAAAACGCATTACGATTGTCAATTCACTAGGATCCAATGACCCGTCAGTCATGGATGGGCTTAACGCCCTTTATGAGCAATCATTTAAGGAGCAAATCTGCCCTGCACTTCAAGAAAAACGGGGTGATCAACTTTCTGATCTAAGCAACTTTGAATTAACTTATAAAGTCGGTATTAAACAAAGGGGTAGCAATGCCTGCGCGGCAACTTGTTTTTTGAACTTTTTGGATGGGGCATTATCGCCTTCCGAACAAGCCCGTCATACCAGCGCGTCTCGCCACCCCATCTATAGCACCCCATTTGAAGAAGCGCTAGTCATCCTTTACCTACGTTCATTATCAGTATCTCAATAAGCCCCTCGCATTTCATTCAAGACCGCTTCATGGTACGGGTCTTTAATGATGACTATTAAATCACCCGTCCCCTCTTAGTTCCTACTTTAATTCTATTTTAAACTTACTGTTCACTTAACGCCTCAGCTTTTTTAGATTACTATATCAATTATTTTATAATTAAGGATATTCCCCATGCACGCCTTCAGCTCCCCCATATTCCCTTATCATCCTCCTTCGGCTCACTCTTCAAAGAGGTCTGATCTTATCATCATTAAAACAAACATTCGCCGTCTTAAGTCCTCTACCCCCTTTCAGCAGCAGGACCTTGAGAATGTATGCCAGGCATTTACCCGACTTTCTAAAGTTGATCAGGACTCCTACCAAAACCCGATACGCACCCTGATTGATGAACACAAGGCGCTAATGCGTCCACGTAGCCGTAAAAAGCTCATCGACCTGATTACGCCGTCACCTGTCCAGCAGCCACTTAGAAGACCAAATCGACATAAAGACTCTCAGTGCGCCTTTTTATCCAACCCCTGCCACAACATGATCCAAACGACTGTGACCTGGCTTCAGGACGCTTACTTGCATTATTCTCATTATGAGCCGGCTGCCAAGCGCATCCAACCCCTCCTTCGTGGCCATCTTGCCAGGATTCAGTTGATTGCACTCAAGCAGGCCCATTCGCAAGAACAGCTTGCTTTACTTCTCCAACCTCTCTTTCGTGGCCATCTTGCCAGGACTCAGTTGATTAGACTCAAGCGCACCCATTCTCAACGACGGCTTGCCTCTCTTCTCCAACCTCTCTTTCGTGTCCACCTTGCTAAACGTCAATTAATGCATCTAAAAGAAAATCGTGCGGCTATGCTGATCCAATCTGTCTATCATGGCCATCTTGCCAGAGTTCGGTTTCATGACCTTAAACCCACTAATTCCCTTGTTATAAATCCAACACAGAGCCTGCCACTGAGCTCAAAATTAAGTGCCGACGCTAAAGTATTCACCCCCACCTCCCAACCGAGCCACCCCTTTCAATTGCCACTTATTCATCATCCACCCGCCCCCCTTTTATCCCTTATCACCAACACCCACCGTCTTCTTAATGAATTTCCTAGTTTATGCGACGACCTTAACTGGCTAAAGTCTATTGCTATGACCAACGGCTTCATGGGGATGCTCTTACATGGCTCGGCTTTGACTCATCCCGTTCTACCAGGCACACAACGCGACCTTGATATTATTTTTCCGCCTTTCCCTAGAAAAGACCCCCTTTCTATGGATTCCATTCACGCCTTATTTACCAATATCCCCGCATACAAACAGCCGACGTTTGAGCCACTACCCAATCGCCTACGGGTCACTTACTATCCTATCCCTGATCAAATGCCAACGTTTACATTAGATATCTCCGTTTTCTTGACGCCTGACCCAAGCCACTATTACCGATTTGAGCCCTACTCATATGGCATTTATTACTCAAGCTCCCTACCATTACTGCACTTAGAGGGCCTTTTTCAAAACCGTGAGCCTTATATCCCCAAAAAGCACTTATCAATGTGGCGCAACCAGTCATTTGACATTTCAAAAGTGAGATTAAAGGCACTTGGCGTCTCAGCACCCCATTGTATTTTGACACTTTTATTAAAGGAGCAGCACCCCTTCTTTTCAGACTCATCAGGCTGGTCTTCATTAATCAAGGACAAGGCTCTCCAAGTGAATTATTATGAATTATTACGTATTATCACCACTTTAAGTAATCACTTACAAATGTCCGAACTGCCCCTCAAATCATCTCCTCACTTAATTGATTTTCTTAGCGCCCTACTGAGCCTTCAATCAAGCCCCCAGGCTGTGCTATCAACTGACACCCAGTTTACTGACTCATTAAAAAAGTTATGGCCCCTGCTTAAGAGTCAAATTCAACAAATTCAAAACCGAGATATCACCTATACTGGCCCGAGCTTCTTTTCAGGTGCGACCAGTGCGACTAGTAATGCGTATCTACCCCCAACCACTAAAGCAATCATGGTTAATCACCCTCTTCCCCACTCACCACAGCGCCCTGCTCAAGCTGCACCCCCTCGGCCCACGGCACCATCCACGCCGCCCCGAAGGCCGGCTTGGGTCGCCACCGCTCAATCAAAAGGCAACCCCCAGTCTCCACCAGGGGCAGCTCAAAATGCCGTCCCCCCGCACTCGCTTTCAATTACCTAATTTGAATGCACCTGATTCCGCATCTGCTGAGGGCTCAATTGCACCTCTTTCCCTTTAATATCTTCAAAAAAGTCACCTTCCCGATACACCACCTGGCCATTGACCATGGTGGCCACCGGCCATCCTCGTAGACGAAGACCTTCGTATGGACTCCACCCACACTTACTGACACACTGCTCTCTAGTTACTTCTCGGTTGGCAGATAAATCAACCAAAACCAAATCGGCGTCATAGCCTGGCTTAATATGGCCCTTATTAAGAATCCCAAAGGTCTGGGCCGGGCCTGCAGATAGCCAGTGGCTCACCTGAGCCAAGCTCATTCTACCTTGATTCATATACTCTAACATTACCGGCAATACCCACTCTACCCCGGGCATCCCCGATGGTGCTTGGCCATAAGGTAAGGCCTTTTCACTGACCTGATGAGGTGCATGATCAGTGGCGATCATGCCAATCACACCGGATAATAAAGCCTGCCATAAGGCATCCTGATGCCGCTGATCTCGGATCGGGGGATTAATTTGGCCAAAGGTACCCCACTTTTCATAAAGATCAGGGGCTACAAAATGCAAATGTTGAGGGGTCACTTCTGTACTAATCACCGACTGAAATTGGGCCCAATTCTGAGTCAGATACTCGGCCTCTTCTTGGGTCGTTAAATGACAAATATGCAAGCGCTGTTGATGGGCTAAGGCCAATTCACATAACCGCTGAGTACATAAAATGGCTGCTTCCGGGGAGCGAACCCGATTATGATCGCTAACATTCTCAGAGCCTTGATACTGCTGCTGGTTGGCCCTAATGGTTGCTTCATCTTCTGAATGAACCGCAATGAGCTTATTGGCGGACGCAAAGATCTGAGATAGGGCCTCATGGCCATCTACCAATAAGTCTCCGGTGGACGAGCCCACATAAATCTTGATCCCTGCTACATTTTCTACCTGACACAAGTCATCTAAGTTATGAGGTGTGGCACCAATAAAAAAATTATAATTGACCAATGAGGTCTCTGCGGCGACTTGCTTTTTTTGGGCCATCGCTGCAAGCGTGGTCGTCGCTGGATTGGTATTGGGCATATCAAAAAAAGTGGTTACCCCGCCACTGGCCGCGGCTCGGCTCCCTGAATACAAAGTCTCTTTATGGGCATGACCGGGATCTCTAAAATGCACATGGGCATCGATCACGCCAGGCATTAATAATAAATTAGGTTCATGAATCACCTGCTCAGCACTTGCCGATAATTGAGGTTGAACGGCCTTAATCTTACCCGCTTCAATCCATACATCACCGGTGACGATATCTTGGCCTTTTAGTAACTGGACCCCTTTAAATAATACGGACTCGATCATATGGCTAGTTCCTTTCTTTCTTAGCGTCACTTATCTTTGAAAATAGCATAACATAGCTCTTGGGTTTCCAACACTCCCCTATGCTATAATTCGGGTATGCCTTCTTCTCATTTATCTTTAGGAAATACCGGTCCACGCCTGGTTTTTTTATCTGCCAATGGCTTCCCTCCAGAATGCTACCGGCCACTATTAACCCCGTTATCTGAGCACTTCAGGGTCAAGGCCCCGTATTTTTTGCCCCTTCTTCAGCCCGAACCTGACCCATCCTTTCGAAATTGGACCCCCTTTGTTGATAAATTCTCAGCTTGGATATCCACCCATTGTGATGGCCCTGTTATTGGGGTCGGCCATAGTCTAGGCGGCACTGTTCTTCTCCAAACGGCCCTCCAATCCCCCGAGTATTTCGATCGAATCATTTTAATTGAACCGGCCCTATTCTCACCCCTTTTCTCTTGGCTTTATCGCTGTTTTGATACCCTAGGCTTATCGGCCCAAGTTCACCCCTTAATTCGACCGGCCCAACGCCGCCACTCTCATTTTAAAAACAAAGAAACCGTGATCCAACGTTGGCAAAACAACCCCATATTTCAAGGCATTTCACCGCCCCACTTTGAGGCCCTTATTGACGGGCTATTTCAAGACGATGAGAAGGGCATCGGGTTACGCTGGCCTCCTAAATGGGAAGCCAAAATTTATCAAACCTGTTGCCGACTAGAGTCCACTATTTGGCCTCACTTATCTGAGCTGTCCGTCCCGGCCCACCTTTGGTATGCCCAACATAGCAACACCATCTTTCCTTCTTGTATTAAGGCCATTCAAAAGCGGCTTCCTTCTATGGAGTTAGATGAATATCTGACTAGTTCTCACTTGCTTCCCTTTGAATACCCCAATGTGATTGCCAAGCGGATCCAAACCCACTACCTCCCCTAGTAAAGACGACACTCTAAAAGGTTTTGCAAAGCGCCTTATTTAATGGTATCTTAATGAGTAATTCCCAATCAAAGAGACTATTTTCAGACTCGTTAATTTGGCCGGACTATTTCTGGTGATCTTATCGTTGGGGACACACTCATTTTTGGAGGCACTATGAAACTTTGGATGAAAATTTTACTTGGATTATTTTTAGGGGTGATTGTAGGTCAGCTATTCCCTAACTTTGCGAGCATGATCAAACCCATCGGTGACTTATTTATTAATGGAATCAAAATGCTTATCGTACCTCTGATCTTCTCGTCCTTATTAGTGGGCGTTTGTGGCATGAAAGACCCTCAAAAAATGGGTCGTGTGGGCCTTAAAACCTTTTCTTTATATTTATTAACCACTGCCGTGGCCATTACCATTGGATTGGGCATTGGTACTTTAATGAAACCTGGCGTCGGTGTTGAGTTGGGTAACGCATCTGAAATGAGACGTGCGGAGCCACAACCCTTTTCTCAGACCTTAATTAATGTCATCCCTAAAAACCCCATCAAAGCGGCTGCAGATACACAGGTACTGCAAATCATTGTATTTGCCCTTTTATTTGGAATCGCCCTTAATTTAAGTAAAGAAAAGGGAGAGCCCGTCATTAAGTTTTTTGATGGTGTGGCCGAAGGAATGTACAAATTAACGGCCATTGTCATGGAGTTTGCCCCTTATGGGGTCTTTGCCTTAATGGCCTTTGTGGCCTCAAACTATGGCCTTGCTATCTTACTACCCTTGGTCAAAGTCTTGGTCGGTGTTTATTTAGGTTGTGTCATTCATGCCTTTTTCACCATTGGCGGGACCTTAATGTTTGTGGCTCGGCTTAACCCGATTCGATTCTTCAAAGGGATTATTGATGCCATGGCTGTTGGTTACACCACGGCTTCTAGCTCAGGGACCCTCCCCATCACACTTCGTTGTGCCCAACAGAACCTTGGGGTTTCGAATAGCGTTTCTTCCTTTGTCTTGCCATTGGGTGCCACCATTAATATGGATGGAACGGCCATGTACCAAGGGGTGGCCGCCTTATTTATCGCCCAAGCTTATGGCATTGACCTTACGTTAGGTAACTACGTCACCATTATCTTAACCTCTACCTTGGCTTCTATCGGATCTGCTGGGGTTCCAGGTGCAGGACTTATTATGTTGACCTTAGTACTGAACGCAGTGGGACTTCCTGTAGAAGGAATCGCCATTATTGCAGGGATCGACCGAATCTTAGATATGGCCCGAACCACCATTAATATTATTGGGGATTGTATGGTCACGGTTCTAATCGCCAAAAGCGAAGAGGAACTGGACGAAAACATCTATAATAAACTCGCTGAAATTTAAGTTTACGTTTTAGGTAAATTCAATAACGCCCCCTTCTTGCTTAACGCCTGAAGGGGGCGTTGCTTATTTCTTGAGCTCTGCTAGGACCACTTCAGCGGCCCGCGCCATGACCCCTTCACTACCCAACTGTTGGCTAAGTGACCCCTGTTCTTTACTTGGGATCCCGTCTTGATACAATGTTAATCCCGCCTTGGCGATGCTTTCCGGACGGGCGTTCTCTTGCAAGAACTCGGGAAATATCATTTTGTTTAATAATAAATTAGGTAAACTCATATATCTAATTCTTGCCAATCGCTTGCCAAAAAATGTCCGAGCCAGCCAATAAGATAGGCTTGAGAACCGGTATGCCACACAGCAAGGGGTCCCCATGAGGGCATGGCTGAGTGTAATGGTGCCGGAACTGGCCAATGATATCTTCGCGGATTGAATCAGTGCCATCGCCTCTCCTGTAAACAATGTTGCATGTAAACCCACGGCCTTAAGTTGTGCGTCCAATGTTGATTTAAAATGGCCCCTGGCTACCGATACGACGACTTGCAAGTCAGGGACCTGGGCCTTCATTAACTTGGCTGCTTCGAATAAAACCGGCGCGACTCGCTTGATTTCTTGTTGCCGAGAGCCTGGGAACACACTTAAAATAGGGCCTTTTTTTGTAATCTTAGCTAAGATATTAGTTTTCACTGATTGGGTTTGATTCGAGACTTGATCTAATAAGGGATGTCCCACAAACGTGACATTTCCTCCTAATTTTGTATAAAAATCAGCCTCTTGCTTAAAAATAGCCAAAAGATGATCCACCACCGCAACCACCTTTTGACCCCCGCTCTGAGTCCCCCACTGCCACTCTTGAGGTGCAATCAAATACATGGTCCGGATTCCATATGTCTTTGCTTTTTTTAACAGGGGCATATTCATGCCCTGACAATCAATGGCAATCACCAAATCTGGCTTTTCATGTTTCCAACTTGCTTGGACCTGCCGATAAGCCCTATATAATTGGGGAAGATAGAAAATAGGCTCAATCATCCCAATGGTACTATATGCGGTGATATCCGCCTTGATCTTCACCCCTTGCTTGCGAGTCGCCTCGCCAGCCATCCCCTCAAAATGAATATCAGGGGCCCGTTCTTTAATGGCAGCCACTAACTGGGCCGCATACTCATCTCCGGAAACTTCACCTGCCAAAATAAATACGTTCATTTGTGGACACTCATCTTCTTTTTGACTCTATTATATCAGACTTGTCCCGATGATTTGCAGCCATGATCACTGACACTACTCAATCTGTTTTATCGACTTAGTGATTAGAGCGGGGCTTATACTAAATATTTCTCTTAGACATGCATCGACCTCCTTGGATATAATAAGGGATTATAGATCTGATTGGGCGTTGATATGATCATTGGCCACCCCATCAGTAAGGAGTTAACTTCAGATGTCTTCTAAAATTACCGAACTAGACCCTATCACCATCCAAAAAATTGCAGCGGGTGAAGTCATTGAACGACCGGTGAGCATGGTCAAAGAACTCATTGAAAATGCCCTAGATGCCAAGGCCACGCATATCCGCATTGTCTGCCAAGATGCGGGCAAAAAACGCCTCACTATTACAGATAATGGGACTGGAATTTCCAAAGAAGACCTTCCTTTGGCCCCTAAACCCCATAGCACCTCCAAAATCTCTGTTCTGGAAGACCTATACCAAACCCATACCTTTGGGTTTCGAGGGGAAGCGTTGGGTAGTATCTGTCATGTGGCCAAAATGACCATTAAGTCCAAAGTCGCCGATCAAGATGCCTATGAAGTTCATGCCTACCAAGACCAAATCTCTGACCCAAAATTATGTGCCCACCCCGTAGGGACCACAATTGATATTAAAGACCTGTTTTTTGACCTTCCGGTACGAGCCCAATTCCTTCGCACCAATGGTACTGAACTATCCTATATTACCCAGACGGTGACCCAACTGGCCCTGATTCACCCCAGTGTAGACTTCCAATTAATCAATAATGATAAAGAGGTCATTAATACCTGTGGTGTTTCAGACCTATCTCAGCTTATCCCCTTGTTTTATGGCACTGACATCAGCCTGCTACCCATTGATACGACGGTGGGCCCCTTAACAGTTACAGGCATGATCTCAGACCCCCAAACCACCTTTTCCAATAAAAGCAAACAAACCCTCTCGATTAATGGCCGCCTGGTCCAATCCCAACTCATATATAAAGCCATTACCCAAAGCTATAAAGATGATATCCCTGCACGCCGCTTCCCCTTAACGGTCCTTAACCTACGCTTAGCGACCCAACGGCTGGATGTGAATATCCACCCCCAAAAATTAGACATTAAATTTTTAGACCCGTCCTTGGTCTTTGATGCGCTACATAAAGCCCTTCGTTTCCAGCTTCAAGGCACCGCACAACCCCCTATTTCAAACTCGAATCTACCCCCTTATTCTGCCCCTTCTACGCCAGCAATGATGACACCCAGTCATGACCATACACCTAGTGTTTCATCTCCCCCCGCTGCCCCCAAGCCGCCTGAATCCACACTCACTAATGCAACACTTTCGGCGACACCTGCAAGCCACTTATCCTTTTCTTCTCCAGCAACCCCTGATGACGTTCCGGCTCGAATGGTGGCCCCTGTGGCAGAAAAAATTCCGAGCATGACCGATATTGCCCCTTTATATTCCCCTCAACTTACCCAAAACTCTATTGAATATTTTCAACTATATCAAACCTATATTGGGATCCCCAGTTCTGATGGCCTATGGCTCTTGGACCAGCATGCGGTTCATGAACGAATTTTATATGAAAAAATTAAAACCCAATTTGGTCAAAATAAAGACCGCCAAGTATTATTGGTCGCAGATATTATTCCCTTACCTGCTGACCTGATGTGCTTGGTAGACGAGCACCTAGAAACCCTTGCGGCCCTTAACTTTGTCCTTGAACCTTATGGCCCTAACGATATTGCCCTCAGAGAAGTCCCCCTCACCTTTACTGACTGCCAATTATCCCAGTTACTTCTCGACCTTTTAAAGACGCTCAAAGACTACCCAAACGCCACCCAAGACCTTACCCTATCTCAAAAAGAATCCTTACAAATGAAGGCGTGTAAAGCAGCTATTAAAGCGGGCCAAACACTATACCCTGAAGAAGTCTCCCAATTGGTCAAAGACTTTCTAAATTGCCCGTCTAACTATACCTGCCCACATGGCCGCCCCTTATATATACATATGAACCGGTCTAAACTAGAGCGATTATTTAACCGGTCGTAATCCTTGTTTTTTTATCACTTCCTACCCATCGATAGTAAGTGGGTCGTGAGATTTTAAGCTTTTTACAAATGGCTTGTACGGACATCTTTTGCGTTCTCAATTTTTGAACTAACTTGAATTTCTCATCAGTAAAGGCCCGAGGTCGACCCCCTACCCGTCCCTTTGATCGGGCATTAGATAACCCCACAATGGTTCGTTCTCTAGTAATATCTCGGTGAAAATTTAATAATGATTGAAATAGTGCAATGTTTTGTTGCCCACTTTGGGTTGATGTATCCACCTTTTCTCTTAAACTGATAAACCCCACCTCTTTTTGATCCAAGGCGATCACCATCTGCATTAGGTGTTTAAAGGAACGGCCAATCCGATCCAATTGACATACCATTAAAGTATCTCCCTTTTTAAGGTGTGTTAAGGCGTCATCTAAGCCTCGCCATTTCTGCTGAGTTCCTTGAATAATATCTCGAAATATCATTTGACACCCGGCCTGCTTTAAACTATGTTTTTGGGTGTTAAAATCATCCCCAATTATTTCAGAACGAATATAACCTACTTTCATCCTCAACCCCTTTCAAATCTCAACGAGGGACTCTTTTTGCTTCTTTTTTTTGGAAAACGTCTATTAATCATACCTTAATTTACTGAAAGATTCAAAAATATTTACTAGAGATTATTCGACGCTTACCCCCCCCCGAATTCTTATGCCTTATTTTTTATGAAATTACAGGCCTTGTGAACACGTTATACTAATATAATGAGTATCAATATATTTATTTTATTGGGTATTTTTATGGCTAGCTTTGTTCAATCATTGCTAGGCTTTGGGTTTGGCATGGTGGGGATCCCCATTTTATTGCTCTTCACTTCCCCCTCTCAAGCCATTCCCCTCATGTTATGCTTAGGAACGATTCTTAATACCACTTTAATGATTATTTATCGCCCCCATATTCAATGGCGCTTGGTTTGGAGCTTATTTTTACCCTCATTGATTGGAATTCCGTTGGGAATTAGCCTTTTAAATGGATTACCCAGCTGGGCTGCCCAACTCATCACCACCACTGTTTTAAGTGTGATCAGTATCAGCATGTTGGCCCGCCTGAATATCTCGGTTACATTAAAGCCCTATCACCCCCCCATTTTTGGGGGCCTTTCGGGACTATTAAGCAGCGCCACTGGTATTGGTGGCCCGCCCTTAGCCTTTTATTTTATTCTTAAAAAGACGCCCCCTATTATCACCAAAGCGCACCTTAATGCGTTTTTTGTTTTGGTTAATCTAACTGCAGTCACCATGTTTTTCAGCTCTAATCAACTGCCCTTCCCACTTTTATCTGCTTTACTTTATTTAATTCCTATGATGGGCCTGGGCATTTTCCTTGGGGTTTGGGTCGGACGATTCATTCCTGCTGACTTATTTCGGCGTTTATGTTTATACCTAATTTTAGGACTGGCTGTTTTTTTAATGCTGCAATCATTTAGCCTTACTCAGATAATATCCCTCTAAATAATGGTCTTAATTTATTGAGAATGGATTGACAAATCCTATCCATGTATCCGATAATGATCGCCATTATGGGTAAGACATTAATTATTGTTGAGTCACCTGCCAAGTCCAAGACCATTCAAAAGTTTCTAGGAGACCAATATGAAATCTTGGCTTCGTATGGCCATGTCAGAGACCTTCCTGCCCGAAGTTTAGGGGTTAATATTGATAAGAACTTTGAACCCAAATATCAGGCCCTTAAAGATAAGGCCACTGTCCTTAAAAAACTAAAGTCAGAATCCAAAAAATCAGACCTTGTATTGATAGCGACTGACCCGGATAGAGAAGGGGAAGCCATTGCCTGGCATATTGCCCATGCGATTACAATGAAAGGCACCCAAATTAAACGGATTGTATTTAACGAGATCACCGAATCTGCGATTAAAGATGCCATTGATCACTCCCGTGAAATTGACATGAAATTGGTCAATGCACAGCAGGCACGTCGGGTTTTAGATCGCTTAATTGGGTATAAACTCAGCCCTATTCTATCTAAAAAGATTAGAAAAGGACTGAGCGCGGGTCGTGTCCAATCTGTTGCAGCCAAACTTATCTGTGATCGTGAGAAACTTATTTTGGCCTTTATTCCTGAAGAGTATTGGGAAATCAAAGCTGACGTGGCTCATGAAAAAGATCTTTTTTCAGCCCAAGTTGTGGCCCACGGTGACCCTAAATCTAAACTTAGTATCCCTAATGAGTCAGTCGCCACTGACGTGTCATCTGCCATTGAATCAGGAACACTTGGGATTAATTCTATTAAAGTTTCCCCTCTTAAACGCCAAGCACCACCACCTTATATTACCTCAACCTTACAACAAGATGCCGCTAGAAAACTTAACTGGACCACTAAAAAAGTCATGATGATTGCCCAGCAACTCTATGAAGGGGTTGAAATTAATGGAGAGCCTACAGGGTTAATTACGTATATGAGAACTGATTCTACTCGAATCTCTAATGAAGCCCTCGACCAACTTCGCTCCCATATCCAATCCTCATATGGCGATACGTACTTACCCAAGAAACCTAATTTTTTCAAATCTAAATCGGGGGCCCAAGATGCCCATGAAGCCATTCGTCCTACTAGTGTTACGCAAACACCCGCTAAATTAACCCCGATTTTATCTGGAGATCATTTAAAATTATACCAATTAATATGGAACCGATTTGTGGCCTCTCAAATGACCCCTTGTCAGCTACAACGCACAACGATTTTATTTCACTCTACCCCTGGCGACTATTACCTAAGAACCTCAGGTCAAGTGGTTTTGTTTGATGGTTTTACCACATTATATACCTCCCCTGACGATGAGGAGTCTAAGGTGAAAGGTCAATTACCGCCCCTAAAAGAATCTGATACGGTTACTTTAAAACAGGTTCATAGTGAACAAAAATTTACGCAGCCACCCGCTCGGTATACAGAAGCCAGCTTAGTCAAGGAAATGGAAGAAAAAGGGATTGGACGACCCTCAACTTACTCCCCTACCCTTTCCACTATTTTGGACCGTGGCTATGTGGAAAAAAACAATAAATCTTTATGTCCCACTGAGTTAGGGATGGTTGTTAATGAGCAATTGGACCAATTTTTTAATGAAGTAATTGATATCCAATTTACAGCTACCATGGAAACCCACCTTGATGAAATTACTGAAGGCAAATATGAATGGCAATCGATTGTTGATGAGTTTTATACCCCATTTTCGTCGTTATTAGATAAAGCCAATGAGGATATGGAAGATATTAAATTTGGGGAACGACATTTAGGTCAGGACCCTGCCACTCAAGAAAATGTCTATGTCAAAATTGGTCGTTTTGGCCCCATGATCCAACTGGGAGACCCGGACCCAGAAGACAAAACTAAAAAACCTAAATTCTCTAGTTTTCTTCCTCACCAAGACCCTGAGACCGTTACCTTAGAAGAGGCCTTAGAATTATTATCTTTACCTAAAGAAATTGGTCTCCATGATGGGGAGCCGATCACGGCAGCGATTGGCAAATACGGCCCCTACCTTCGATATAAAGATGCCTTTTATTCTCTGACTGATCGTGACCCTACCCAAGTTCAATTGGATGAAGCCGTTGACTTGATCAAGGTCCAACAAGAGCAAAAAGCCAAAAAAGTGATCCAACTTTTTGATGACCATGACCCTGTCGTTCAGGTATTGAACGGTCGTTATGGCCCCTATATTAACTCTGATAAGAAAAACTATCGCATTCCGAAGTCCCAAGACCCTGAAGCCTTGACCCTTGATGATTGCCTGGCCCTTATTGAGAGCCAAAAGAAAAATAAAGGGAAAGGGAGAAAGAAAAAAGGCGCTTCCAAATGAAGTCTTTTTTTCATTCATTATTTATCCATCAATGGGGCCTTAAAGTGACG
>PBBE01000053.1 GCA_002716485.1 Actinomycetota bacterium | reverse complement strand
GCTGGCGCAAGTACAAGCCCAAGGCTTCCTGGATTAGTACCATCAGCGCCTGAAAAGGGGCTATAAGTTGTACCGGGAGGTGTGTCCCAAGTGCCATCGCCTTTAAGAAACTTGAGATTATCATCCGCCGCTGGCGCAAGTACAAGCCCAGCGCTTCCTGAATTAGTACCATCAGCGCCTGAAAAGGCATTATAAGTCGTATCAGAAGGAGTGTCCCAAGTGCCGTCGCCTTTTAGAAATTTGACCTGAGCTGTCGCAGGTGGTGCAGGGACAAGGCCCGTGCTCCCAGAGTCACTGTTGGTAGCGGGTGAAAAGGGGTTATAAGTCGTATCAGTAGGGGTGCCCCAAGTCCCATCGCCTTTTAGAAACTTATCTTTCTCATCAACAGTAGAGGCAGGAACCAAAGACCCTTCAGTACTATCTATTGAAAATACTGAATATAATGCGCTTAGGTCCACCTCTTCTGAATTACCATCCTCAATTCCAATGGTTAGGATCTGACCTGCTAAACCAGAACCAGAAATATCTTGATCATCGGTTCCGCTTCCGTTACTGACAACCTCTCCCCAAGTCCCATTTCCTTTAAGAAACTTATTTTGTGACTCAGCGTTAGAGGGGGGTACCAAGGTCCCCACTGCACTTACTCCTGAAAGCGGTGCATATAAATGACCTAGTTCCACGTCTTGAGAACTACCATCTTTAATTCCAATTGTTAGGATTTGGTCAGTTAATACAGAGCCTTCAATATCTTGGTTATCAGTACCCGTGCCGTCAGTAGGGGCCGTTACCCATTCACCATCCCCACGTAAAAAATGGGTGCTTTTATCGGCACCAGGCGCAGGGACCAGTCCAGGGTTATCGTTGTCGAATGTTCCGTAAGTAGTTCCTTGGGGGGTGCCCCAGGTTCCATCCCCTTTTAAAAATTTATGTTCGTCACCTAAGTCGATTTGAGGTGCGAGTCCAGCGGCGGTATCCGAAAAAAGCGCCATATCAGATCCTGACGGTGTTTGCCAGGTCCCATCTCCTCTAAGAAACCTATTTTGGTCGCCTGCTGTAGATGATTTGGGGACCAAACCGTCCGAGTCACTGGTAAAAGTGGCAGAAGAGTAAGGCGCTAAGCTGCTAGATAGTTGTGTGTTTAGCTCGGTTTCAGTAACAAATTCTTCAGGAACACTGGTTAAAAAGCCTTGTTCACTAAGGGTTTCTTGATTAATAAAGCCAAGTTCTGAGATTCCCAAAACAGTATGGGCATTTTCCTTTGTATCAGCAGCCACCAGAGACTGACCCAAGTTTGACATGGCCGGTATTTGTGGAAGGGCATCTGTATTAATGCTCAAGGCATTATTGATCACTCTAAAATCATTACTAAGTCCTGAAAAGGCAATGGGGTCATTGGTAGTATTCATTCGAAGCGAACCTAGAACTTGTAGTTCAGACTCGTTTCCAATAACGAATTGAGTACCAGTAAACGTTTGGGGATCTTCTGAGCCTAGTAATAAGGCTGGAGCCAAGTCAAAGGAGTTGCCTTCAGAAGAAACTTTGAGGACTTGGTTGGCATGTCCGCCAGGGTTCACTTGGACCAATTGATTTTGGTCCTGGGTCAAAAGGTTAAAATTGGATGTAGATACGGCATTAATTGATTTCAGCGTTAAGTTACCCGAGACAATGAGTTGATCTGTGAGGGGGTCTAAGGTGATCGAAAGGCGATCAGAGATACCCAAAGAAGAGGCCCGTTCTGATTTAATGGCCTTAGGAACTGCTAAGATAGGAATAACCGCAGTATTAGAGTTACCAGAGTCATCACTTGCAGTGAACCGGATCCAGTTAGACTCATCAAAAATATCTGCGGAGAGGGGATTGTTAGGGTCCTTTCCTAACTCAAGGCTTACGAAGCCATCCACAAAAGGCGTGTCAGAAAAGAGTTGAGACCATTGTTCAGATTCTGAGTCTTGGTCCCCTTTGGTAATTTGAACGGTGACATCACGGTTCCCGTTAATTAAGGCACCCGTGCTTTGTTCTGAAAATTGGGCTTGGACTTTGATATAGTTAAGATCCTCAGTCTCTTGTGCGTATAGCCCTGACGAGAGTGAGAGACTGGCCATAAGGGCAAAGATAAAGGCCTTTGCTTTCGAATAAGATGGGGGGGTAGATGCTGTCATAGATAATTCCTCCTTGATATTTATTGGTTAATGCTGACAGAAAAATAATGCATATTAGGGTCCAACTCAAATTCATTTCGCTCAAAAGTATAAGCGAAATATAAGTTATATAAGTCAAGGCCAATGCCAAAGGCATAGCGGGTTCGTTGGGTGAGTGTTATACTCAGCTCACGATGAAGGCCGGCACGTAAGTCAATTAAGGGCCAATGAATAGGGTGGAATAAAACACCCATAGAAGGCAGTATAAAAAAGGACTTATCCCCATTGGCAAGAGAATGGCGAGAGAAATTTAGTTGAGGAAGAAACTGTAAGCCCATAGTTGGTGCCGATTTTAAGGAGACCTGTAAGGCGCTTGGGATCGCTTCTTGAGCTGAAAAATCAGACTCAGATTGATGAGAATACTGAACTGATCTTGGCAAGATGTTTTTAAGTAAGAGGCCAATATGGCTATCTTTACGACGATAAATGAGACCCAGATCAATATTCGTTCCCTTACCTGTTTGTAAATGTGAAGAAGTTAGATAATAAGTGCCGGCAAGCCCCACCGAAATCCGAGGATTAATCAAGCGCTGATAGGCTAGTTTTGTCATCACGTTTCGGTAATGGGTCGAATCCGTTTGAATAAAGTCAGAAACCACTGGAATACCGTTGGTACTGCCTCTAAGTACACCCATAGAAAAAACACCATCCCCCCATCGATAGGCTGCTGCCAAATTAAAAAATTGGACCCGATGATTCATATGAGACAAGTTGAAGGCGGAAATAGAGTATCGAGGAATACGAAATAAGGCAGCTGGGTTCCCAAAGATAGCATTCGCTTGATTAGAATTTCCCATAACCCGCCCTAAGGCAATAGACTCGGCCGATATGCCAATCCGATCCATTAATAAATAGTCTTTTGCTTGAAGCTGAAGAGAGCCAAGCGCCAAAAGCAGGCTCAACCATATCCACCCATATCTCATGAGGCGCTCACCAAAAAGGTGCCGTTATGTAGGACCCGATCGCCTTGAATCATTAAGAAGAAGTAGGGCCCGGATGGCAATTGGATGCCATTGAATAGGTCTCGGTTAATAGGGAACGAATAAAACTTACCCGTAAAGTCCCCATAGGTTTCATAGGATTGATTGACCTTTAGGGTCGTTTCATCAATGATATGCTGGGCGATTTGGGTGCCAAACATATCAAAGAATTTAAATTCAATGGTCCCTGCACCCAGAAATCCAAATCCTAACTGAGTGTCTTGAGAAAAGGACATGGGGCTAGGGCTGACAAGGGGGTCTTTTAAAAGTTTAAATTCAGATTCAACGAGGGGGGTAGAATTAATAGGGGGCGTCTCACTTCCCGGTGCGGTGGATTCTAGGGGGCTTGTAAATTTAATACTAATTGGGACCAATGATTGGGTCGATTGGGTAGGAAATGGATCCCTTACTTCTATAAAGTGGTTGTAATACTCCAGTTTCATAGCGTGTGTAACCGAAAAAAAGCTAAATAAAAATAATAAAAAGAAAAAAAGAAAGCCAAAATAGCGTGCTGATAAGTCAGAGATAAGGGGGCGATATAGGGATAAAGGGGAAATAGACATCTTGAAACTCTCTGTGATTTATATTTGCTTGGGATTATTTGTATTGGAAACTTACCTTGATGATCTACTTACATGCTTTTTTATAAACATAGTCAATTAATATAAGTATTACTATTGGCATACATAATATTAAATTATTATTAATAAGTCAAGATGGGTGGGGAGTGTTGATTATAATATATTTAAATTAATATATAAAAAAACAAATATTAATTAGAGGTCAAAAAGAACTAAGAAGGGATAATAATAATGGGTGATGGTAGGGTCGACAGACCAGGATACCACGGTTATGTAGAAGGGTATCTCCTTGTGTTTCAATGGCATGGCCTTTAAAGTCAGACACAATAAAGCCTGCCTTTTGGGCCAAAATAATACCAGGTAAGTGGTCCCAGATATATTCACGGCGGCCATCAGGGTTGGGACAGCGAATATAAGCACAAGCATGGTTTAAGAGTAAGGCAACATATTTACATTGACTATGAAGGCATAGAAATTGAATATCAGGTCGTTTGGATTGTAGATAAGGCGCAATTTTAGATTGAAATCGACCCCGAGATAAACAAATAACCATGGGGCCATCAGGAGGAAGGTCTAAAGTCTCAGGGGTGTTAGAAAGAGGCGTGATGATACTGATCTCAGGGTGATCTTGGGTGCTAATGAACATGGTCATGCCGGGATCAGGGTAGCCAAAGCTGCCAATAATGGCACTTTGTGAGCGTGTGTCCGTCAAGCTCGCAATAGCCGTAGAGAATTCCTCTTGATTCAACAGTCCCTTGGTTCCATCCACAGGGTCAAGGACCCAATAGTGACCTTGGGGGACCTTAGGGAGATTACATTGCGCTTGGATCAACTCATCTAAGGAGTGACGGGTACCCGATAATTGAATGAGATAATGAACCGCTGATTTAAAGGCGGCATGATCTGGCTTTAGTAGTAATGAAATATCTTCTTCAGCGATTAGTGATGAAGGGCGGGCCCAATGAGTAATGAGTAGCTGTAATGCATAATCAAGGCTAGTCACATAAGAGCCATTGGGTTTTTGTTGGACAAACAAGTCGGCAAAGTTTGCTTGGTAGCGGTGAACAATGGATTGGATTTTTTGGGCCAAAAGAATGGCTGCTGGGTGAGAGAGAGTGGGGCTTAAGGACGGGGTTTTCATTTATCTGATAATGCTCAGTTGTTTCTTTTGGTAATAAGGGTGGCCATTGTACGTCGCTTCAACAACATAAATATAAGTGCCATTGGGAATATGTTCATCAATATTCCATCTAATGGTATTATACGCGTTTGTACTCGATTTTTCGATGGTTTTTATTTTTTGGCCGACCAATGAAAAGATATGGATTTTAA
The DNA here is from genome assembly GCA_002716485.1 of Actinomycetota bacterium. Lineage (GTDB taxonomy): Bacteria > Margulisbacteria > Marinamargulisbacteria. Next base: position 29,548 of record PBBE01000053.1, on the reverse strand, counting down.
CAGGTACATCATTTTTATCAGAAGAAAAACCAAATGTGGTATGGTTTCCCATGACAGGGTTCGGATAATTGAGACATTCACCCAGGTTGAGGTCTTGGCTAGAAGATTCAAAGATCACAGTAAAAGGGTTGTCCAGATCAGAGTCAACATTCAAGCCAAGTAAGAGACGATTAGGATCCACAATGCCATGTCCTACAAAGTAAGAGGACTGATGATTATTAGAGGCGGTTTGTTCAAATAGGGATTCTAGGTCGTGTCGGGTCAGGTTAGGTTGATAGGATAAGACTTCTGCCGCCATTGCTGACATAATCGCGGTGCTTTGGGAGGTCCCCGTTTTATAGCCATAGGATTGATTGGGCAAGGTGGAATAAATTTGCTCGCCATAACTCACAAAGTCCACATAGCTACCATAGCTAGAAAAGCTAGATCGTTCATGATTAAGATTTACCGAGCCCACGGCAATTACACCGGAAATACTTGCAGGGTATTCTGGCACATCCGTTTGACTATTACCCGTGGCTGCAAAAATAATACAGCCCTTAGATAAGGCATATTCCACGGCCTCTTTTAGAATGGTATTGAGTCGAAAGTAGCCCCAGGAACAATTAATGATCTTAGCGCCCATATCCGCCGCATACCGAATGGCCATGGCCGCATCTACCTGGGTGCCCATCCCATTCTTATCTAGGAATCGAAGGTTTAATAGTAAACTTTGACTAGAGAGTCCTGAAATACCAATAGTATTATTTCGTTTGGCAGCAATAATACCAGCAAGGTGAGTCCCATGGCCGTGCTCATCATTGGGGTTAGGCGCACCGCCACTCAGGGAATAATTAAAAAAGTTATATCCAGTGATATCATCGATGAGGCCATTTCCGTCATCATCAATTCCGTTGAGTTGTTCAAATGGATTTTCATAGATTTGATCTTTGAGATCAAGATGTGTGGTGTCAATTCCAGTATCGATTACAGCCACAACAACATTGGCCAGTCCATTTAATCGCCATAGCTGGTGCAGATTACTTTGATGAAGGTAAGGTTGTTGATCAAAGTAGGGGTCATTAATTTGTTCATGTAGATGGACCGGGTACACCGGCTCCACATACTCGACGCCAGAGAGTTGAGAGAGCTCAGAAACGGCCTGATCAAGAGAGATACTTTCTTTAATCGTGGCCATTTGGTATTGGGCAAACTGGACGGGGGAAAGGCCCTGGCTCGGCATATAAATAGATGATTGAGGCATCGTCATTGATTTAGAGGAGTGAACCACAGGGTGAGTATTGATTTGAGTTTGAGTGCTCAGGTCATTGCCTCCGGAAAGCTGTTGGGATAAGGGGTTGCTATTATGGTATTTAATAATCACTAAATGAGGCTGGGAAGGCTGTGCAAATAGCAGTACAGGAAGAAGGACCAGGAATAGACTGAATCCACGAGATAGTTTAGTCATAAAGGGTAACTCCTATTTTATGGATATTTCCTAAGATCCCCGCATGACCATAGCCATATTGGATAGCATAGTTGGGTAGGTTGAGGTTGACTCCCAGGCTCATTCTTCGTTGGGTTTTAAGGTCGAATACGCCCCCTGTAATAGATAAGATATTAGTTAAAGAGTAGCGAAGACCAAGGTTTATTTGGGCAGGTTGGTTTGGCGAAAAGCTAATATCAGTGAGAAGGTCTGGACGCCATGACGTGCCAAGAATATGGAACCCCATATTTGCTTGGTACTGACTTTGAAGGCTACTTAAAATAGAAAAAGGAGACAAGGTCTGAATACTTTGAAGTGATAGGCCCCATTGACCATATTTAAAGGGGCTTAAAAGACCAATATCAATGCCTAGTCGTGTTTCTTTTCGGGTATGGATTTGATGTTGGTATACTCCGATACTGGTCCCAAAGGCCATACCGGTATCATTTTTTTGATGGCCAATAGTGGCAATGGTAGCAAATAGGGAGTCAGCGTAGGTACTGACTTGATAGAATTCTCCTGAAGTCGTATTAAGGCCTGTAATGGCCATGTTTTGGTGACGCTGAACAGGGACTTGAATGGCGGCGATCCATGACGAAGAAAGCGGACGCTTTAGTCGAAAGTAAGCCGTTTTAAACAAGTCATCATAGTAAGAGGACGCGCTCGTGTTCAATTCATTAGTGAAGGTATTGGTAACGGCGGCAGGGTTTTTAAATAAAGCGTCACTACCTTGGGTATCGGCCGTAATGGCGTACCCTTTACTAAAGCCATCTAGTAGGATGGTATCTTGGAAAAATTGGCTGGCATAACTGGGGCTAATGAGCAATACACTTAAGCAACCGATAAGCACCCCCTTTAATCCTGACATAATTCCCTCTTTTGTTAATATGATCACAGCAAAGAGGGGGGATCAGATGGATATCCCCGACATAAAAAAAAAAAGTCTTTTTTAAAGGAGGGGGGTCCTTAGGCAAGCAATGGTTGATCCGTGTCCTATTTGCTATATCTAAGACATACCCAGGAAATAAGTGCTTTAAACATGGTGAAATTTCACATTCAATGGTGACCCGTTGTGCAGATAAGAAAGGATCGGCAATAGGCGCCCTAAAAAAAGACAGGAAGTAAATAAAAGTAGACAGAATAATAAGGAAGCTGGCCCATATTCGTATGGGGCATTTTAAAGTAGGTCTTGATCTTTTATTGTGAATAAAATATTATGCAAAATGAGAATGAGTCTCAGTAAAATAATACAATAGGACATTACCACCGTGCCAACCCTGGATTCTAAGATAGTATCGATTACCACTGCATTCAAACACGCTAAAAATCACGAGTATTATAATCACTGTGTTGAGGCGGTATTAACATCACAACAAAGTGAGCGGCCGCGTCATTTAGAGCGGACGTATGATCATGAACAGATAAACGAAATTTATAACATTACAAACCAGCGGTTAAAGGCACGATTGGGACAACAGCGGGGAGTAGAGACAGCTGAGACCCAAAGGCTAAGACGTCGACTCAAGAATTTAAGCGCCATACAAAAATATCTCAGAGGAAATCCAAATGCTAGTATTGTTGATGTGTTAGGGTGGGGTAAGCATGCCCGTGGTGCACAGTCTAGAATGGGTGTGAGTGAATCCAATGAAACAAGAGGCCAATCTACAAGCGGTAGAGAGGAGAGGCCTTTGTTAGGCTTCGGTTTAAGACGCCAAACAAGGGTAGCATCATCGTAAAGGGGCAGGGCTTACAGTCGTTTAGGGGCTAATAATACTAACAAGTACATCATTCACCCCAGGCTCAATTTTGGTGGGGTAGGAGAAGAACTGAATTTTATTTTTCTCAGAAATAACGCATAAGGGAATAAACTTATGGTATTTTTTCTTGTATTTTTGATAGTCAAACTCTTCAGTAAGTAAAACCGCTTTCATTTTAGAGCCGGCCATCATGAGTGTGGAAATATAGGTGTGTGTGATCCCTTTCCCAAATAAGATCCGGCCATGTTGGTATCGGGACAAGTCCTTGGTTTTATCTTTAGAAAAAAGGCGATAGACATAAGAGTATCCAAAGATATTGGCATATTCAATAAATGATAAGATATTGGTCTCATCACTGGCCGTCATGGCTAGCAAATATCCCACATTGCCTAAGGTCACTTCCTCACTGACTTTTTTGGATAAAATGCTCCCATGAATCGATTTAATCCCATCTTGATTGGCGATTAATGTATTTTCTTTATTGGTATCCACCACAATGACATAAATGCCATAAGACGTTAGTATTTTGGCAAATTGCCGAGCCCAGGAATGACCACCCGCAATCAAAATGCCTTTTTGTTGGGGTTGAAGCTTTAGTAAAGAGGCAAAGGTCCGACCCAAAAGTCCGTAAAAGGACACCGTGGCAATAATGACTAAAAAGGTAATTGGCACCAATCGAGAGGCCTCTTCAAAACCCACTTCGGTCAAACGAAGGGCAAAAATGGAGGCAATAGCGGCTGCAATAATTCCTCTGGGGGCCATGAGGCATAAAAAGAATCGGTCTCGATAAGACAGGTGGGACCTCATGGTGGAAAGCCAGACACTCAAAGGTCGAACCACCAAGATCATCCCGGCCATAAAGAAAAAGCTTTTAATATCTAAAATGGCCAGAAGCTCTTGCATTTCGATCCTTGCTGCCAGAATGACAAATAAAGCCGATAATAATAGCACGGTCAAGTTTTCCTTAAATATGACAATATGCTTGATGGTCACAATTTTTTGATTTGCCAAGACGATGCCCATAATGGTCACGGCCAGAAGACCGGACTCTGGTTGAATCATATGAGACAGGGTATAGACAATAAAAACCAGCATCAAAGAGACGGACTCTTGTAAAAACTCAGGGACCCAGTGTCGTTTAATAATACTAATCAAGACAAAGCTACCTAGAAATCCTAAGATTAGGCCTGCAAATAAGGTGGTGACAATAACCACTAAGGCCAGACCTAAGGCATCTTGAGACCCTCGAGCTAAGATAATTTCAAAGACCAGTACGGATAGCGTGGCACCCACAGGGTCGATGACAATTCCTTCCCAACGAAGAATAGAACTGATGGTCCGCTGTAAACGAATATGACGAAGTAGGGGGATAATAACAGTAGGGCCGGTTACCACCAGAACGGCGCCTAAAAGAATCGATAATTGGATGTCTAGTTCTAACACATAGATCCCTAATAAGCTTGTTAAGACCCAGCTAACCATGACCCCTATGGAAATTAAATTACGTAAAATTTTAGCATGGCCATGTATGTCAGATAGCTTAAGGCTAAGACCCCCCTCAAATAAAATAACAGCAACCATTAATGACACTATAGGTGAAATTAGATTTCCAAGTAGGTGGTCAGGGTCTAAAAACCCAAGTACAGGGCCAATTAAAATACCACTAATTAAGAGGGTGATAATGGCCGGGATACGAACCCGCCAAGATAGCCATTGCGAGGCAATGCCAATGACAGGGATGCTGGTCAAGGCCAAGAAATCATGACCGACCATTTAAATGATCCTTCCAATCTTGCATTCTTTTATTCATCTGTATGTCACAATGTTCCCACTTTTTGTCTTACTTAAACACAGCGTTTAGGCCGCTTATTTGGCATGTCGTATTTTAAATCGTATTACTCAATTATATCATGGGTTTGAGATCATGTGGCAACGGATGGAAATAGATGGGTAGGAAGGTCGCAGCATGAACGGTGACTAGGGGCGGGGACACGATTGAGGGGCATAGTCTATAAAGTGAATCAGGTAACAGGCGACACATTAGTGAATAAGACCTTAAACCAAGCCTAGAAAAAAATTAGTAAATAATCGGAATGACGGTCATGCAAAATTTAGTGCCAAGATAGGGTATACTATAAATAAGGCCCCTGATGATCATCAGGTGGCAGTATGAAAGGTATGAAACAAGGAGTATATATAATGAAACTAAGTAGCCAAACACAATCTAAGTTAGATTCTAAGACGGATTTGATTATAATCCCTATCTTAAGTACCAAAGGGCTGGACAAGCTCAGCCTTTTTGATAATTCGTCTAAAAAGCTAGTTAATGAGTTGATTAAAAGCAAGGCCTTAAGTGCCAAAAAGGGCAGTGAGTATAGCATTTATATTCAAGCCAATCAGCGTTTGACCCGATGTATGTTTTTTGGAATGGAAAAAAAGAAAGGGGCACCGGGCTATATTGAGTATCGAGAGTTAAGTGGCAGTATCACCCAAGCAGCCATTCAAAACAAAAGTAAATGTGTTCAAGTGATCGCAAGTGAATGTCAGTGGGCAGACCTAGAGGCCAATCAACTAGGCCAGTGTATTGCCGAGGGGATGCAAATGGGCGCCTATGAGTTTACAGAGTTTAAAACGGAGAAAAGTAAGAAAGCCAATATCACCATTAACTGGGTCGTTTCCCAGCTTAAGCCGTCCTCACTTGCCGCCTTTCAAAAAGGCAGTAAAACAGGTCAGGTGGTTGGCGATGCCGTGAATGAGGCCCGTGACTTAGCCAACCGGCCCGCCAATATTTTAAATCCTGAAAGTTTTGAAGCTTATGCAAAAAAGACCTTCAAAGGGTCCAATATTAAGGTGACAGTGATTTCAGCCGCCAAGGCCCAAAAAATGGGGATGAACGCCTTATTAGGGGTGGGCAAAGGCTCCCAGTATCCGTCACGATTATTATGCCTGGAATACCAAGGTAAAACCAAGGCGCCGATTTGTTTGGTAGGAAAAGGGGTGACCTTTGATTCAGGTGGAATCTCTATTAAGCCGTCCAAAGGGATGAGCAGTATGAAAGCAGATATGAGTGGCGCTGCCGCTGTATTTGGGGCCATGCTCGGCTTATCCAAGCTCAAGCCCAAAGACTCCGTGTTAGGCTTGATTCCTGTCGCAGAAAACATGCCCTCATCAACGGCACTCAAACCTGGTGATATTATCACCGCAATGAACGGAAAGAGCATTGAGATCTTAAACACCGATGCTGAAGGACGATTAATATTAGCGGATGCGATTTGCTATGCGGTAAGCAAAAAAGCCCGCTGTATCATCGATGTGGCCACCTTAACTGGTGCGTGTTTAGTGGCCTTAGGGGAAATGGCAACGGCCATCTTAACCAATGAGCAAGCCATGGTCGATGAGATGAAAAATGTAGCTGAATTTTCAGGCGAACGGGTCTGGCAGTTGCCTTTATATGAGGAGTATCTGGACTATCTGAAGTCAGATTATGCCGATATTGCCAATTGTTCTGAGGGCCGGTACGGGGGCACCTGTAGTGCCGCCAAGTTTTTAGAACAATTTACAGATGATATTGCCTGGCTTCATATGGATATCGCGTCAATGATGAGCAATAATAGCTCCAAGCAACACCACATCAAGGGCATGTCTGGGGTAGGGGTACAAAACCTAATCGGCTTTGTCTTAAATGCCAAGGTCCCTAAAAAAAGTTAAGACCCGTCATTAAATAAATAGGTCTCATAGCCTTGGTTCAAAGCGACAGTTAAGGGTAACTGCTTCGCAGTAGGGCCCCAGTATTGTCGAGGGCCAGGGCTCTTAAATGCATTTTGGGAACACCAGTGGTCACGGTGTTTTACCAGGTGCTGAAAGGCCGGTGAGTCAAGGTTAACCAGCGCTTTTTCGATGACGAGATGGGTCGCGGCGCCCCGCTGTTCTTGGGTAATTAACCCCGTTAAAGGAATGGCAAGGGGTTCAGGTACTTGATCAAAGTGTCGAATCGCGGCCATATAGCCTGTCTTTTGGTCCAATACCAAAGAGCCTGCCACTAACCCCAAGTTATAGGTATAATAGGCATCAAAACTAGAAGGGGCGCCACAGCGACCTTCATAGCCAAAAAAATGGGCATTACTTGCAAAGGGCACTTCAGGGGCATTGGCTTTTAAATAATCTTGGGTCATATCAATTAACAGGGCCTCGGTAGGAATTTGGGAGACCTGGACATTGCCATGGCTGTCTCGTTCTAAAACCAATTGACGTTGGATATTGGCAGGTAAGCTATCTAATAAATCGCCCAGATCTGAGGGGAGTTGAGCAGTGATAAAGCGATAATTGTCTTCATATTCTTGTTGTGAAAGGGTATCTTGGTGGGTATCCAAGATTACATTTAGATTAGCGATAAGGGCCTGAAATTCAGGAATAAATTCAATTAGGCCTTCCGGGATCAAGACCACCCCATAGTTCATCTTTTGTTGGGACCGTAAAATAATTCCATTGGCGATATGGGCCACTACATCAGATAGACGCCATTGCTTTTCCGCGATTTCTTCTGAAATTAAGACCAGTGGTGGACAGGTCTGAAGGGCCACCTCTAGGGTCACATGGCTGGCGCTTCGACCCATCAGTTTGACAAAATGCCAATACTTTTGGGACGAGGGGGTATCTTGTAAAATATTACCCAACAGCTCAGAGTAGATTCGTGTGGCTGTATCAAACCCAAAGGAGATGGGCAGCAGATCTGGGATCTGTAAGTCCCCGTCAATCGTCTTAGGGACCCCAATCACGCTACACTGCTCATCATATAAAAACTCAGCGATCAGGGCGGCATTGGTATTGGAGTCATCGCCCCCAATAATAATAATGCCATCGAGTTGATGGTCTCGAACCACCGATTTTACTTGTTCAAATTGCTGCTCCGACTTAATTTTGGTGCGGTCTGAGCCTAATAAATCAAAGCCACCCATGTTGGCGACAGATGCAATATCATCGGCACACAGCGGTGCGAGGTCCCCATTTAAAAGTCCCTTGGGACCTGATTTAACACCTAGTAGGGTGTTTTGGTCGCCCAAGGCATGGGCGATTCCTGCCACCACATTATGGCCACCTGCGGCAGGGCCACCTGAAAACAGAACGGCAATGCGTTTCCCTTGGACCGAGGATAAAGGCCCTTTTACGGTGAGTACCGGGACCGTATCACCAGAGAGTAAATTCGGAAATGCGGCTTTGACTTTATGATCACTAACGGAAAAGCGGTGATTTGGACTTTCTGAGAAGCGGCATGCTTGAACGCCATGGTCTCCTTGAAAGATTGGTAGTGGCTGAAAAGCCCGGTTTTGAAGGGTCTGTTCAAAAAGAGAGGCCGAATTAAGGGCCTGGTTTTGGATCAGAGAAGAGGTGTTCATTAGGATTCTCCCATATCGTTAAGAATAGACAGTGCCTCGTGAAGGATCACATCTTTTTTAAGGCGCTTGTGCCATTTGTCTTGTTTTTCTTGTTTGATTTTATCTTTTTCGATACGTTGTTCCGGGCTCAAGTTATCCGGTTCTGGAATAAAGAGTAGGGTGGTGTCTAAAAATGTTAAGAAATCCACTTCTTTTTGGGAATCATCATATTGGTCCATGACGTCATCAATCTGTTTCTTTTCTAAATAAGCAGTGGATAACTTAAGGGGAGATTCGGACTTTTCAATTTCAGATTTTAGGGCCTTAATATACTTCGATCGGGCTGAAAATATTGGAGACTGTTTAGTACGAGCAATACTTTTCTTTTTAAGGTCAGCCAAGTCATAGTCCGGGGTAAGTGGCCGGTATTTTAAGGGCCGAATCGTATCCCATTCTAGGGAGTGATCCATGAATCGTTCTCCAATATCTCTAACATCGGTTAACATGGGCAACACAATATCAGATTGTACGCCTTTATATTGGGTAGCCCCGCCATTAACTCGGTAAAATTTTTGGGTAGTGATTTTAATTTCGCCTAAGGGCTTAAATAGAACGGCTTTTTGAGGGTCGACTTTATCTAAGTTCAGGATCATTTGTACCGTTCCTTTACCGTAGGTTTGGTCACTTCCTACAATCACTGCTCTACGGTAATCTTGAAGGGCAGCCGCTAAAATTTCTGAGGCAGAGGCGCTGTTTCGATTAACTAAGACGACCAAGTCCCCTTTGTAGATCATGCCAGGGTCAGGGCCCTCACGTTCATCTCGAATTGTAATTTGTCCCTGACGCTTCCGGACTTGAAGAACAGGGCCTCGGTCAAGAAATAAGCCGCTAACCTTGACCGCATCATCTAAAGAGCCACCCATATTCGAGCGAAGGTCTAAGACAACACCCTGAACATTTTGACGGCTAAAAAATCGTAAAATCTTTTTCACATCTTTCGCTGTATATCGATGACTTTTATTACTGAAATCTCTATAAAATTTAGGGATATAAATATAGCCAAAACGATGTTGATAACGCTGGTCTGAAATTAAGGCCGCCTTGGCAAAGGTCTCTTCAATTAATACGAGGTCTCGGACAATAGAGATGACCTGAACTTTACCGTTGGGTCGCTTAACGGTTAGATGAACGGTCGTTCCTTTTTTACCTCGAATAAGTTGCACGGCATCAGAGATATTCATTCCTAAAATAGAATGGGCTTCTTGGCCATCTTGGGCCACTTCAAGAATCACATCGTCTTTTTTAAGAGAGCCATCACGCCACGCAGGACCACCTGCAATCACTTCAATGACTTTAATAAAGGCATCATCTTCACTTAATACCGCCCCAATCCCATACAGTTTTCCAGACAGACTAATATCAAAATCACTTTTATTTTTAGGGGATAAGTAGACACTATGGTCATCAAAAATAGAGGATAAGACCTTTAGATATTGGTGACGATGTTCATCTTCGGAGGTCTCTTGAATCCGTGTGAAGTAACGAGAAAGTCGTTTTTGAACGGTTTTTTTGGACTGTGATAATAGCTCGCTATCGATAATAGTCGGCGCATTGTCTAAAGTAATGTTTTGGCTGCTAAGTTCAGAATCTAGGCGCTCTAGGTATTCGGTGAGAACTTGGTAAGTAATTAAGTCTTGCCAACGGCGCTTGAGGGCAGAAAGGGACGGCTCAAAGTCACGCTTATCAGGGTCTGTTTCATATGTCTTATCTGAAGAAAAGGAGAATTGGCCTTCAATAACCGATTCAAAGTGGTCTTGGACTTGGGCGACCCGCTTAGAAAAAAGGGCGTTGCTATCCGTAAAAAATCCGTTTTTATTTTGCTTAAGTTGGTCATCGATCTTGGATTTATATTTTGAAAGTTTTTGAATGTCTGTGGCTAAAAAAAAGCGTTTGTTGGGGTCCATGGACTTGATATGGGTATCAAAGACAGACGCGGAATAGTCATCATTAATGGGGATGGGGTTATAGTGGTAATAATTTAAGCTTTTAAATAATACCGTTTTCAGTGCCAGATCTTTGGTTAATGCTGCATATAAAATGCTAGGCACGATTATAAATACTAAGAGTAGGGGGGTGCGAATCATCACTTTATTATCACTTATTTTAACAAAGTCGTCTATAGGGAATCCCATCTTAAAATAAGCTAAGCCAAGTTAGGATTCCTTCTGATGGGTGATCAGAGAGACAATGGGTATAATCATCACTTGCCGATATCATTAAGCTTCGTTACAATGGCATCAGTGTCATCAATACAAGAGGAAAGTGTTATCATGTCAGAGCTAAAACATGAATGCGGTGTCTTTGGTGTTTACGGGTGTGAAGGAGCTGCAAAGCTGTGTTACTTAGGTTTATATGCCTTACAGCACCGTGGCCAAGAAAGTGCGGGGATTGTTAGTTACGATCAGCGTAATTATTATGTGGTCAAAGATGAAGGCTTAGTTTCAGAAGTATTTGGTAACAAGAATCTGACCTATTTAAAAGGCGACCAAGCCATTGGCCATGTCCGATACTCGACATCAGGTTCAAATGATAAAAATAATATTCAGCCTCTTTATTCTAAAACGGCCCAAGGCAAATTGGCCATGGCGCATAACGGCAACTTAACCAATGCCTATACCATATATCGTCAACTCGAATCAGAAGGGGCTTTGTTTCAAAGTACTGTAGATTCTGAGATCTTAATGCATTTAATTTCTCGAAGTAAGGGCAGTAACATGGTCGAAAACTTCCAACAAACCCTGGCCAAAATAGAAGGGGCCTATTCACTAGTGAGCTTGGGTGAGAACTATATGATTGCGGCTAGAGATCCCTTTGGTTTTCGGCCCTTGGTGTTAGGAAAGTTAGGGAACGGTTATATTGTGGCCTCTGAAACCTGTGCCCTGGACTTAATTGATGCGACTTATGTCCGAGAAATCGAGCCTGGTGAAATTATTTATATTGATAATAATGGGGTGAGCTCTTACCAGATCCCTCAAAAAGTGACGCCTAAGTTATGTGTCTTTGAGCAAATTTACTTTGCCAGACCCGATAGCATTGTCTTTGGAGACGGCGTTCATGAGCTTCGAAAAGAGTTTGGAAGACAATTGGCCAGAGAACATCCTATAGACGCTGATTTGGTGATGTCCATTCCGGATTCAGGAAACAGCGCTGCTTTAGGCTATGCCGAAGAGTCGGGGATTCCCTATGAAATTGGGATGACGAGAAATCATTATGTCGGAAGGACCTTTATCCAGCCCCATCAGAAGATTCGGGCCTTAGGGGTTAAAGTGAAGCTGAATCCCATTCGAAATGTCTTAAAAGATAAGCGGGTTGTGGTTGTTGATGACTCGATTGTGAGGGTAACCACCTCCAAGCAACGGGTTCAAGCCTTATACAAAGCGGGCGCCAAAGAGGTCCATTTACGAATTTCTTCGCCTCCCATTCGCTTTTCCTGTTACTTTGGTATCGATACGCCATCTAGAAACAAGTTAATTGCTGCCAAAAAAGGCGTAAAAGAGATTATGGAGTATGTAGGGGCCGATAGCTTGGGCTATTTATCTCAAAAGGGGATGTTAGATATGATTACCTCTCAACCCAATAGCAACTTTTGTACAGCATGCTTTAGTGGCGATTATCCCTTAAAGGTCCGAAATAAGGGGAAATATGCCATGGAAAAACGAAAAATTAAACTATACGCTGAAAAGAAGTAAGCAAAAGAACATAGCCTGCGACCATTAAGTTAGCTTGATCTAACTTGGATCCATTCAAACGAAGAGTAGGCCAATCGTCTTTAGGTGCTAGGTACCGGAATCGGCTTTAATCTCAAGTGCAGATCCTCTAACTGAGCCTCACTGACTGGGCCAGGGGCTTGGGTCAAGGGACAAAAGGCCGTCCGATTTTTTGGAAAGGCGATCACTTCACGGATAGACTCACGGCCTAAGATCATACTCACCAGTCGGTCCACTCCCAAGGCAATACCTCCATGAGGCGGCGCCCCATATTGCAAGGCATTTACAAAAAAGCCAAATTTAGCCTCAATTTCCGACTCACTTAAGTCCAGATGCCTAAAGATCATTTCTTGTCGTTTTGGGTCATGGTTACGAATACTACCGCCACCAAGCTCTTCACCGTTAATGACCAGGTCATAAGAGCGAGAAAGTAACTTAATTAACTGCTCACGGTCATCAGGGCCCGGTAGTTCACCTTCTTCCGGCTGGGTGAAAGGGTGATGGACACTGGATAGCCGGCCGTCTTTAAGCTCGTACATGGGGAACTCAGTGACCCAACATGGCGCCACGGCTGTCTCGTCAATCAAGCCCTGACGTTGGGCCATAAATAGTCGTAATTTACCTAGGATTTCATTGACAAGATCTGGGTTGGTATCTGCAATTAATAAAAAGACATCACCGTTTTCGCCATTAAGGGCCGAAATGAGGGCCGCTTGTTCCTCGTCAGAGAAAAATTGGACAATATTAGATTCTAGTTTTCCGTCAATTACTTTCATCCAGCTAACGCCTTTACCTCCAAATTGAGGAACGACTTTTTTAGCCAGCTCATCTTGAAGAAAGCTTTTACTTAATTTCTCGGCCTGGCCTTTAACATTAATCCCTTTAATTTTTCCGCCAGAGGCTAAAATTTGATTAAAAATTCGATATTGGACGTTCGTTAAGACCGAAGAGACATCGACCATCTTCATTTCAAAGCGAAGGTCAGGTCGATCAGAACCATATTCATTCATTGCTGTTTCGTAAGGAATATGAGGAAATGGGGTCGGGACTGTTACTCCCACATGGGCATAAAGCTCAACAATAAGGGGCTCAATTAAAGAATAAATATAAGACTCGTCAATAAAGGCCGCTTCAATATCAAGTTGCGTAAATTCCGGTTGACGGTTAGGACGCAAATCTTCATCCCGAAAACATTTGACCACTTGATAGTAACGATCCAGGCCTGACATCATGAGCAGTTGTTTAAATAACTGAGGCGATTGGGGGAGGGCATAAAACTGATGCTCATGAACACGGCTGGGCACTAAATAGTCCCGAGCCCCTTCAGGGGTACTCTTGGTGAGCATGGGCGTTTCCACATCAATAAAGCCTTGTTTATCTAAGTAACGTCGAACAATTTGTAGTAATTTGGCCCGTTGAATCAAATTGATATTCATTTGGGGGCGACGCAGGTCAAGGTACCGGTACTTGAGCCGTAAATCCTCATCCACATTAAAGGCCCCGTCTTGATCGGCTTTTTCAGAGACCACAAACGGCGGGGTTTCACTTTTATTTAAGCAATCCACTTGATTGACTTGAATTTCAATATCACCGGAGACAATATTGGGGTTTTTGGCCTCGTCACTACGTTCTAGAACCGTCCCAACTATTGAAATCACATCTTCACTACGCAGCCGTGACGCTGCATCGTACACGTCTTGATTGACAGTAGGATCAAAGACCAGTTGAAGGACCCCAGAACGGTCCCGAATATGAATAAATAATAGCTGGCCATGGTCACGAATAGTATCCACCCAGCCACATAAGTGAACCGCATCTCCACTATTTTTTATTGTTATTGACTCGCAGTACTGACGTGTTTTCCAATCCATGTGATACTCCTAAAAAATTTCAAAAAAAATTAACTAGTCTCAATACTACTACAAGCCCCCTTTTCAGGCAAGGAATACAGTGATAAAGGGCCACTTAAAAATAAACAGTGGCTTAGGAGGGGGTCTCCAGTTGTTTTAAAAAAGCATTGATATTTGTATCAGAATACATGCCTGGCGAGTTAACAAGGACCCCTTTTCGTCCAGACTCACTTTCCAAGGCATAGACCATGCATCGGTCATCGGCATCAGAGTCCGCCTCAACCCGATGATAATCCACAATTCGGATCTGAGAGGGCTCAATAAGGGCATCGTCATCGGCAAAGCGGGCCCCGTTTTCGTCACAAATAATCGACTCAGTGAATCCGCGATCCGCCAAGACCTTAATGGCATTTTGAAGAGAGCTAAATTGATTTGGTTCCATTACTTAATAATCATATCATTAAATAAAGGCAACCCCTAATCTGAGTAAGGGGGTATCAAAATAGAGTGAAATACTTGTATTCCTAGTTAAGATTAACGTATGATAGAACATATCACTGTCATGAGAATTAGCCCAAAAAAAATAGTTCTACCGCTCGTTTTAATCGGTGCTTTGATGATAAGGGCCGCGGTTGCCCTGTTTACCGATCATATTTATCATCCTGACGAGCTATTTCAAGCCCTCGAACAGGCCCATCGCTGGGTGTTTGGGAACGGTATTATTCCTTGGGAATTTCGATTTGGGACCCGGTCTTGGCTATTACCAGGCTTAGTGAGTGTCCCTTTATGGGTTAGTAAACTTTTACATTTGGGTCGACCAGATATTTATATTCCCCTGACCAAACTCTATTTATCGGCCATTTCATTAGTGGTGCCTTGGGGGATCTATTCATACACCAAGACCATCGCCAGTCACCGTGCAGCGATTATTGCCTTACTTTTAACGAGCACCTGGTATGAGTTAATTTATGTGGCCCATCGAAGTTTATCGGAATGTTTGGGGATGGCGGTCTTAATCGCTGCCTTAGGGCTGCGTGCCTATCAAGGGCCTAAAAGCCAAGTGTTTCAAGGGCTATTTTTAGGTCTAAGCTTGGTGTTTCGGATCCAGTTGTTTCCTGTCGTGATCCTAATTTTGGCCATGGATTATTGGCAAGACCGACAGCGACTTTCTCGTATGCTCGGTATTGGGCTCGGTACGGCAGTGTTGTTATCAGGCGCATTAGACCATCTGACTTGGGGCACTTGGTGGGCATCTACAATCAATAACATTGGCTTTAATCTGGGCCATCAAGTGGCCGCTATTTTTGGGACCCATCGGCCCTTAAGTTACTTAACCTGGATCATGATCGGCTCTTTGGGGCTATTTAGTGTAAGTATATTTGCGGGCATGCAGCAGTTTAGACAGGCCAAACTCCCTTTTTTAGTCATGATGACGATTCTACTGAGTCATAGTTTGATTGGCCATAAAGAATATCGCTTTATGATCCCGATGATTCCGTTTATGTTGCTCCTAATCAGCGTGCAAATCGATCGGTTTTTAGAGACCCGTGACCAAGACCTTTATGCGGGTTTATGGTCAAAATGTCTAATTGCTTGGTTGGTTCTGGCCAATCTACTGGGCCTTTTGAGCCAAATTCCTGGTCAAGGGCAGATATATAAGTGGCCTTTATTATGGACGGACCCTAGTTTGACCATCTATCGTGAGCTATCTAATGACCCCAGCTTAAATGCCTTGGTTGATCTTTCAGATCCTTGGCATATGACCGGTGGGTTTTATTATTTGCATCATCAAAAACCGTTGATTTTAAATAATCATTTGGGGATTCATCCCGACTGGGATATTCATCAAATAGCCGACTATTTGCTGGTCAGAAAACAGGTCCAGTTTACCGCTCAGTTTTCAACTGTGGCAACAACCCGTTTCAAAAAGTTGGGCCGGCGGGAGCATCCAAGTGAGAGTGTTATGCCTAGCAACTATGGCTATGAGATTTTTCAACCCAAAATTGATGACCGTTTTTCAAGTAAAAAAATTAAGTCGTCACCTGAGTAAGCCACTTCGAAATATCCATATAAACAGTATCTTTAATATGCTCATGTAACAGCTCGTGTCTAGCCTCAGGGTAGCAGTGAACCTGTAAAGAGGGGCTATGGGCCTCATAATAGTCATATAAGCGATGAAGGTCAGTAGCATGACTGTCCTGCTCACCCGTCATGATCAAAACCGGACATTGGGGCGGAAAAGGTCGCTTGGATAAGCCAGCGTATAAGTTAGAAAGGCCCTTAAAAAGGGTCTGAAAAAAGTAAATAGAACAAGGGACGCCACAAAGCGGGTCCTTGATATATCGGTCCACATTGTCAGGGTTGGCTGATAACCAATCTAAGGGACTGCGATTGGGCCTAAAAGGCCGGTTATAGGGCGAAAAGACCAAGGCGTGTAACAACTTAGAGGGCTGATTCTTGGGTTGAAACAGTCCCATTAATTGGGCCACAGCGGCCCCAACCCGGGTCAGAAAGGGCGCTTGGAAAGAGGTGCCGGATAAGAGGAGGCCTGCCAAGCGAGGCTCAAACTCCTGACAGAACTGTTGAACCAAATAAGAGCCAAAGCTATGGCCCATCAAAATAATAGGCAAGTCTGGATAGCTGGTTTGGATGTGATTATAAAAAAAATGAATATCTTGGCAAAAGTGGGTCCAGTTGACTGGCGGGGCCAGTTGACCTAATTGAGGTGCCGGGACACTTTGGCCATGAACACGAAGATCAAAGGCCAGCACATGATAATGCTGTTGGGTTAAATAGAGGGCAAATTCATCATATCGCTGGGCATGTTCCATCATGCCATGCACAATTAGCAATACCCCACGTGGCGTGCCCTTAGCGCCCCAAAAATAGCTCGCAAGCTTACTTTGGTCACTCATTTGATAGTAGGTGGGCTTCATAGCACTCATTGGGCTTGAATGGCCGATAATGCCTGTCCCGCTTGATCTTTAGCAGATACAATGGGGGGGGCTAATAGGGGCCAATCGATGGCAATATTAGTGTCGTCCCACTTTACACATCGGTCCGCATCAGGGTGGTACAGGGCATCACATTTATAGTGGACTTGGGCCTCAGGGCTCAGGACATAAAAGCCATGGGCAAAGCCTTGAGGGATAAAGAGCATGCGCTTATTTTCACTGGATAAATGACAGGAGACCCAATGGCCATAGGTCTCTGAGCCTGAACGAAGGTCCACAGCCACATCAAAAATCTCACCTGAAATGGCTCTGACTAACTTGGATTGGGCATAAGGAGTCGTTTGAAAATGAAGGCCACGTAAGGTTCCTTGGACAGAGGTACTATGATTATCTTGAATAAAATTCGTTGTGATACCCGCCTGATGAAATTTGCGTTGATGATAGCATTCCCAAAAGGCACCCCGTTCATCCCCAAAGACCTGGGGTTCAATAATGATCACATCCTGAATGTCGGTGGGGATAAATTTCATGATTTATTTGACCATCATATAAATGCCACTAACAATTAAAAGGGCCGCAAATAATTTTCGTAATAAAAGGACGGGTAACTGAACTGCAATCTTGGCCCCGATAAGCCCCCCAAACACAAAGCCTAAAATTAAAAGAAGGGCGACTTTAATATTGACATGACCGTGTTGGTAATAGGTCCATGCCGCCAAAATACCCACTGGAGGAACCATCATGGCCAAAGTGGTGCCTTGGGAGACGTGCTGGCTAAGCCCAAAAATTAAGGTCAATGCTGGGACCAAAATTAAGCCACCACCAATTCCCACAATGCCACTAAAAATACCGGTTAAAAGTCCCAAAAAAACAATTGCCATTCGTTACCTACTTTCATGACCATTATAATGGGTTCTAAGCCAAGCTCAAAGGTATAAAAATATATAAAGGGCTCTTAAGGCGAAATTGGGTCAAATAAAAAGTTGCAATTCATTAATAATCCAGTATCCTTAACAATAAGGAGTACATATGAGACGGGCGAATCTAAAAGACTTAATTTTGAATGCCATGAATAGAAATCAAGGCGTAACATTAATAGATTTTGGCTTTTTAGTGGGGATGGTCTTAATGGTGTGGGCGGTTATTTTTTCTTCCAGTAGCTATGTGTTAAATAAATTGAATCACATGGACCACTATGTATTATTAGAGACCCAAATCCAAAAAAAAATAGCTCAGATTAAAACCATTGGGTATTGGTCTGGGGATATCAATACCGATCAGCCCTTATATGATAGCCCCTTAGATCCAGCTGTAATGTGGGCAAAGGATATGGCTGGGCTCCCCATTAAACAGGGCCAAATCCAAAGTCAGTTTTATACGTTAACAAATGACGGGTTACAAGTCTCAGACATTAATACTGCCAGCGGGACCGGGGGAAGTCGCATTAAAAAAGTGAGTATTAAGCTGATTCATAATGAGGGCTTAGAAATGGAGAGATCTATTTTTGTAAGTCAGTACCCTAGTCAAAAAAGCTTAAATGCCAGCATGATTATTATGCAGCATGCCCTGGCCCAATATCAATCTGTATTTGGGTATTACCCGAGTAATTTAACGGAGTTAGTAGATCAACAATTTTTAGATGAAATTCCCAATGATCCGTATACCAAAGAGCGCTCAAAGCAATCACGAACGGAAGAGGTCGTGGATTGGCATTATGACTATGATTCCAATACAGATCAATGGCAGTTATTTGCCCATTCCAATCCTCAGGTTCAACGGGCTTCAGGGACCTAAGCCTTACTTATTTACCAGTATTTATCAATGTTTAAGTCAACCCAGAAGTGGGTATGTCTAAAGTATGAGTGTGGTGTCATCATTTGTAGATATGTTAAGGGCCTCTTATCATACAGCCGGTCTTACCGCGTTGTTGAGTGCCGGTTTATATATTAGTTATGCCAGTTATCAAGATAATATTGAAAAACAATTACATGTCTATAATGCCACTAAGATTACCAGCGTTATTCAACTGGGATTTTATGAGGGCTGGATCGATCGGCCGGCAGAAGATGAGGAGATTCAGGTCAGTATCCAACAATTACGCACAATGGGAGATATTCCCATGTTAAGAGACCCCAGTGGTGGCGGGCTATACGATGAAGAAAGTTCATTTGTTCGTATTGAAAAAGAGGCAGGAAATGTTATCTTTTATATCAAATTAAAAAAACAAAATATTGATCACGTATACATTAAAGATGATGTGGATATTATTGATTTGACGAAAGATCAAGTAACAGTTCCTTAACATAGCTCGTATTGATACAAATAACAGATAAATTCATGGTCAATTCAAAGGGCTCATCCTCATCAGGTGAGGATAAACGCATATTAGTATGTAAGATAGGGATGCTAAGTTGGGGCAAATAAAATAAAAATTCGCCTAACTGTTTAAGGGAATCGGTTTTAATCGTAAAGTTGACCACTGAAAAGTTATAAAGGTCAAGAATGAAGTCAGATCGAGGCTTTTTTTTAGGTAAATTCATGGCCTTGACCTGATCTTGGCCTTCAAATTTAATAAGTAAATCGGTGACTAGTTTTCGGTGTCTTGTATGAAAGCCATAGCCGCCAGAGACACTAACATCTTCAATCGTAATATCGGTAAATGGGTTTTGTGTCACTTCATTATAAATAATATAGGCGGGGTCTTCATGGCCATTAAGCTGTGCCAATAGGGTGGGGTGAGATTGAATTAAGTTAAAATAAGCGTCCTTCGCATTTGCTGTTTGCATACGAGTAATGTGCTTTTGGGTGATTTGAATTCGTTTTTCAGTTTGAGAAATACGGTTTTGGACAGGAAACACAATGACACTATGAATAAAAAAGAACAGTAAGACTAAGAGTCCTGAAAGCACCGGAATAAGTGAGAATAAAAAGACATGACGTTGAAAAAAACGAATTAAAATACCAAATTTAAAAGAGGGAAGTATCATTTTTTGAGGGCTCCTGTAATTTCAAAACTAGAAATTTCGTCCTTTGATATTAGGGAGTATTGTAGGTTCGTAAACAGGCCGGAGGTTTCAAGTAGTTCTACATAAGCAGGAAATAGGGTCTTTTTATGTGCTTCTAAGAAATAGCCAATCATTTTAAAGGAATATCGCCGGTGACTAATCGTAATATTGGTGATTTGTAGATGATCAGGGTGGTTGGTACTTAAAAAGTAGAGTGTTTTTGGGAAGATAGAGGAGGTTTCTCGGATCGATTTGGATACAGTTTCATTAAAAGATAAGAAATAATTCGTTTGTTTGAGTAAGGAAGAGTAGGTATTAAAATCAGGTGACAGGGCATTGGATAATTGTCGGTTTTCAATTAATTGAGACTCAAGGCTTGAAAGTACCTTTAAGTGTGCGGCGCGGTCATTCCACTTAATATAAAAAATAATCCCAATTCCTAGCGCAAGTATTATATAAAATAAAGGCATGTATTTTAACATTCGGTATAATCGAGGGGTAAAGTTAAAGGCAGAGTATTTAGTTTCAGGTTGGTTTAAGGAACGGTGAGTCCCTAAAGTAAAGGGGGATGGTTTTGGGGCTGAACTGCTTATTATAGGGTCAGTGTTTTCATTGGGAACTGAGAATGGATTCATTGAAATAGCTGCGGTTTTAGGGAGCCGTTTAGATAAGGCTTGGAGTTTAGTAGGCGGACCCAATAGAATTAATGATTTAATGGGGGTCATGCAAATATGTTCCTGGAAATATTTCATAGTCGTGGTAATATCATTGGCGATTGTTTGAGTGATTTCAGCCAAGATATGACTTTGATCAACAGCGCGGTCTTGAATAAGGGGGGCCATTTGTGTGGCGTGATTTAAATGTCGAGAATATGTTAATGTGGAGGCCTCATAAAAGTAAAGATAATGGGAAAAAGAGTCAGGCCAATATGAAATAACCGTTGCTTGGTCAGATAGTGTGGTGGCTGGCCAGCTTGAAACGGTGCTTTCAAGAACAGAGGTGAACGGAACAATATCTCGTAAGGTTAAATTGAGTGACCTAAAAACACCAAGGTAGTCATTGAGGGTTTTTTGATGAATTTTATAAGTAAGTGCAAACGAGGGGCTATTCGTGGGCGTATAAAATTGATATTTCCAAATATGATTAAATAGAAAATCAGACCCTAATTTAATTTTAATTTGCTGGGAGAGTCGTTTTGAAGACATAATCGGGATTGATTTGATCATCATGTCATCGTTGGCAATACATAAACTAAATTGAGCATGGGATAATTCATGTTGAATCTCACTTAAATAACGGGTTAAAAAAAGAAGGGGCGCTTCTTGGTCAACATTATTAAATCGCCAGTATTGTTGGGGGCTTTGAGGCTGTTTTCGATCAAAGATAATAATGTCTAAGCTATTTTGGTGAAGAAAAATACTGCCTTTGGGGGCATTAAGGTGAAATGAAGACTTTAAGAGATATGAGTTAAAAAGAGACATTGGTTTGGGCCTTTGATTGGTCAGAAAGGGTCAGATATAAATTATAAAAATTACTAAGTGGACTACTAAAATTAAGTGTAAGCAAGTGGCTAGATTGGGCCGGTAGAAGAATGGATTCACAAGTAAATAAATAAGTAGATTCATTAACCACTGAACATGAATAAGTGCTGTCTTCAATCCCAATACTATTTAAAAAGACCGGGGTAGTAGGGTCTGGGATTAGTTGAATGTAATTAAATTGAATACTAGAAGACAGGTGCTGATTGGTAATTTTAAGTTGTGATAAGGAATACGGTGTCTGGGCTAAATTAGAAAGGTCAAATTCAATAAAAGACGAAAGGCGAGGTAGGACACGTGTTTCTTTTAAGAATGTATAGGTGTCTTCTGTTCCAGAAAGGGTCGTTTTAATCGTCAGAGCAGGGAGCATATCCGTGCTAATTTGAGCATTCATGTCATCAATGTTGTAAAGGCGGCTAAGTGTCTGCTCGTTTGGATCTAGGCTTAAAAGGGTGCGGTGAGTGGCCACGATTGCAGGTTTTTCACTATTAATAAGGGCCTTATAAAAATCAGAGTATTTATAGATAGAAATAAAAAATTGAGAGGTCTGAGAAAAAATGATCAGGGCAATCACTGATAAGGATAAAAGGACATATAAGACCCCAATTAATGTGAATCCATGATGCTGGCGGCGCGAATAGAGAGTGAAGGGTAGACTCATTGTAGATGAAGCTCTTCTGGCGAAAATAAGGGGTAAGTTAAGGTGAAGTTACGTGAAATAACTTGATGAGATAGGGTGAATGACAGGGCCATAAGTCGAACATTGGCGCTGGCACTGGTGGGTGAAAGGTCTTGTTGGGAAAAGGTGAAGTAAGGGGTGTCTGGATCAAGATCAGGGGCGATACGAGTAAGGAATTCTGTGGCAGGGCCTTGGTTTTTTCTTAGCTTAAGGGTGCGTAGACCAGATTTTGTATCTGTAGAAGATAAAAAAAGGTGATAGTGATCATCTCCTTGATTAAAACTAACTGAATGATCTGAAAGGGTATTAATTTGAAGTTGTTTTTGGGTTAATGAGGTTAAGTAGGTGTTCACATACTGAACGTCTTGGTTAATGGAGATGCTATCTAAGACGACATTAAAGTAATAAGTAATAAAACCAGGATTAAAGGTCATACTTAGTACCGTAATTAATGATACCAGTATACCTAGCTCGATGAGTGTTAACCCTTTCTCTGAAAACCAGTAAAATAGGCCTCTGTTTTTCATGCGATGTTTTATCCCTAAGTTATTCATTTTATATGTGAAATCAATATCTCCTATCATATCACATTTAGGAAAAGGGATAAAAATACAGACTGGAGAAGACCGAAGTGAAGCGAAGAGGGTGGTTGATTAAATGGGCGTACATACCATAGGCGAGCAGGCAAGATACGATGAGCAAAAAAGGCAGTAATCTAAGGAAGTGGGGGGGGGCTAGGGTGCATAAAAACAGAGTGTCTCAAAAAAACATAAAATTTCGATGTTTAAAAAATAGAAAAAATGGGAATATATAAGATTAGAAACCAAAAAAACATAATCTAACAGGAGGTTATATCAATTTTAAAATAATAAATAATACTTATTAAAAAAGTGAAGGAGATAAAAAGGAGGGGATGTTTTTAAAGAGTAAAAAAATTATATTGAATGTCGAGTTTATAAATCAAAGGGGGATTAGATAGATGATAAAAATACCAAAAATATTAAAACGCTTCGTCCAGAAGATCAAAGGATTTCGAGGGGACGATAATGCTGAGAATGTATCGGCAACATTTGCAACCGTGGCTGCAGCGCTAATTTTAGCGGGTATCACGGAAATCACGCCTGACCAACAAAGACGGATGGTTGAGCTTGATCGACACATCGCTACAGCAATGGGACTATCATCACTGGTTCATGATGAATTGGTTATGGGGGCATATGGAAAAGCATATACCAACAAGACCTCCGGGAATATTGCAGATGACTGGCCATTAACTGCCACCGATGCAATTGCACTGGAAATTGACCAGGTTGATGTACTAGGCGACTTATTAGGATTTAAAGTCCAAAGTGGTGCCATTGTTGAAGATTATTCAGGCGGAAAAGGAATCGTTACACTGGGGACATTAATTGGAAAGTCACTGGTGGGCACGGTAACAGATGCGTCACAGTTTAATGTAACATTTGATCCAGGGAATGCCTATTCAACAGATGCCTCAGCGGTCAAAATTATTAGAGGGACCACGACTAGTGATGGAACCGGAAACTTTGTAGATGGGACCTCCTATCGAACCATGAGATACCAGGTGAATTTAGTGGCGGGTAACCGTGGGTTTACAGTTGATGATCAAATTTTAATGTCAGAGCAGTTTGTCAAAGACGGTGGTGTGGCAGAGAAGTTTAATATTAAGCGTAACTCTTACTATGTACCACCTGCAGAAAAGCCGGATTCAAGTTCTAAGCTTGATAGCGAAGCCCAGTATATGGTCTATATTCGGGGATTCCATCCTGCGACAGGCGTTCAAAATGATGCTTATGGTAGCTTTTATGAAGATACACCGTTATCAGGTAAGTTTGGTACACCCGCATCCTTAACCATCGGTACTGAGATCCAAGCGATTGGAATGGGACCAGACGGGATTGAATTAGAAGGAGGCGCGTTTGTTGATAAAATGATTATCGATGAAAATACAAACCGACTTTACAGGCAACACGCAAGAGCGCCAATGGTGGAAACATTATTTGTCGACTTCGGTACCAAAGATAACAATGACGGTTGTCACTTAGGAAACTATAATCACGAAACAAGCGCAGAGACAGGAAGCTGTTCTCACGATACTAGAGGAGACGATGTATAGATAGTTACCTAACGTAATTAACAGTTAATGTATCGGATAACACCACCCCAATTCGGGGTGGTGTTTTTTTATGGGTCATCATTGATAGATTAAAAAAATAGCATGTTTAAAGAGATTTAAAAGTGGGTATTGTTAGTAATAGGATGAAAAAGATAAGTTGGAAGATCAATAAAATAGGGGGGCTTATAATGATGAGCGCAAGTATCGGCTTGTTACTAAATTCATCAATATATGCCACAGCTATGAATGGGGCGGATTTTATTCCTAACTTGGCCGAGAATCGTGTTTGGGAAAAAGACCCCTTTGAGCGGGTGATTTATGATCCTGGTAAAACGCGTGAGCGAGGACGTGGGTATCGAAACCTTAGAGCATCAAATACAGCGAGTGAGCCAAAATATAAGGTATCAGCCATCTATAAGAGCAAAAGGTCAGGGTATAAAGTCATTATTAATAATCAGCGGTATCAGGTTGGCGATACCATTGATCAACTCACTATTAAACGCATTACAGACGAGATGGTCACACTTCAAGGTCAGAATGGAAAAGAACTGCAATTAACAAGGAGCCAGAAATAATCATGAGTATCAAGCAGTGCTTACAAAAGGCCGTAATAGGAGTAGGGATTGCAGCGTGGATGGCCAGTGGTCAGATACATGCAGAAGAGCCTCATATTCAGCCTCATTTACCGTCCTATGGCGCCCATCAGTCTTGGGTGTTACCTGCTGCTGCTACAAGCGTGAGTGTCCCAGAAGAGGTCCCTAAAGGGTCAATAAGCCCCAGCGATACATCCCATTTTCAAACAGTTGAAAGCCCGTATCAATTAATGTCACGAGAACATCCTTGGATTAAGATCTATACACCAAGAGACCAGCAAAAAGTCACTCAAAATACCTTAACGATTAAGGGGCAGGTCCTCAATTCAAGAGTGAATCAGTTGTTAATCAATGGCAGCCAGGTCGAACTGCAAGCCAAGGGCGAGTTTGTGTATTCGTTATTATTATCTCAGCAATCTCCTCAAAATCATATTATTTTTGAAGGAAAAATAGGGCAAAATAATACAAAAACCCATGCAATAAGTGTCCATTATTCAGGGGTTAAAACATCCCTTTCCAAATTTGGTTTTGCCAGGGAATTGTATATTGATCAGAAAGAGGCCTACATGATCTTAAAGCGACATATTGGACTTGAGGAGCGGGGTGACTATCGCTTTGAAAAAATTGATATGAATACCTTGATTCCACTCTTAGCAGATGAATTTGATTTAAATATTGTCTATGACGCCAATCCCAGCCAAGCCAATCAAGAGATCACCATTAGTTATGAGAATATTCACCCTATTGACCTATTAGAAAGTGTTTTAACTTATTGGAAGTGTAGCTGGTATTTAAAAGATGATATGATCAAAATTGAAAACCAAGAGCCGCTTCGGGTCATCTCTTTGGATTATTTAAGTGTAGAAGATGTCCTTAATTCCATCAAAAACATTTCTTCATTATCCGAAATGACCATTGAGCCTACAGAACGTAGTATTATTGCGAAGGGCAGTATCGGCAAGTTAAATCAGTTAGAACAACTAATACGCCAGGTAGATGTTCGGCCGAAGCAGGTTCGAATTGAAGCGGTGATTATAGAATCAAATTATGATGTAAGTGAAGGGCTGGGCATAGACTTTCAAAAGATGTTCGCGCAGACCAGTAAAGTTCTCAAAGAGAGTGGCGATTATTTTATGGGACTGGCCGATATTAAAGTGCCTGCAGTGGATTTTATGGCTGCCTTTAAAAATCGAAGTGATGTGGATGTTTTAGCTAACCCTAAAATTTTAGTGACTAACCATCAAAAAGCCAATATTAATACAGGGACCACCCAAGGCTATACGACCCAAAGTACCACCTCCACAGGAAGTAACACATCAGTCATCGAAAATATTAAGTTTCTAAATACAGGAGTTACCCTTGAAATCACGCCTCATATTAATGACCGTGATGAGATTCTAATGGAAATTAAACCTGAAATTTCGGAAGGGTTGGTGGAGAATAATACGCCTCGATCCAGTACAACCCAGGCAGATACCCAGGTGTTACTTAAAGATGGCCAAACCATTGTGATTGGTGGGCTAATCCAAAACAAAAAAGGCGTGATAGTTAAAAAAGTTCCCTTTTTAAGTGCGTTGCCGGTAGTAGGGGGATGGTTTACGTTTGAAAGTATCACCGAAAAGAAATTGGAAATTACCGTATTAATTACCCCGTATATTGTTCGAATTAATGAACCTGAAATGGCAGGAACCTATTAATGGCATACTTAAATATTGGGCCAGATGAAGTCAATAATATCTCAAATTTAACTTTAGATGACAGTTTGATGTCATCATTACCGGTCAGGCTCATTGAAAAGCATCATATTTTACCATTGGCCATTGAAGATGGGGTGTTAATTATAGGGACCGACCAGCCTCATAATATTGAATTAAAAGATTTAATTGAGCAAGAGGTCCAAGGCCCCTGTCACTTGGTAAGGGTTGATATTTTTGAGCTTCAACATGCCTTAATTAGTCATTTTGGGCGTTTTGAAGAGGTCTTTGAGAGTGTATCTGATTTTAAAGGTGGCGTTGAGAAAGAAGCAGAAGCCTCATTTTTAGTCCGAGAATTAGATCCCGTGTCATTAATTTTAGTAAAAGGTCAGCCCTCTTGGGTTCAAATTGTAGATATGTTGTTTTATTATGCCATTACCCATCGTGCTTCAGATATCCATATTGAACCTGGTAAAGATAAATTAAATATTCGCTTGAGAATTGATGGCGTACTCCATTTATTTCAGTCATTACCCAGTAGTGCGGCAGTCGTCATTGGTAATATTATTAAAATTGATGCTGGAATGGATATTGCTGAATCTCGGCTGCCTCAAGATGGTCAGTTTATTATTCAAATTCGGGACCGGCAAGTCAATTTAAGAGTCGCCACGATAGGTGCGATTTATGGGGAGAAAATTACCATTCGAATCCATGATTCATATCAGATTTATCATCACTTATCAGAGTTAGGCTTTTCTGAGTATCATGAGTCTTTATTAATTCAAGGCAGTACCCGATCCTCAGGGCTTATGTTGGTTACTGGGCCCACTGGCTCAGGAAAGACCACGACTTTATATGCCTTATTAGATAAAATTAATGACGTCAGTCGACAGATTCTAACGGTGGAAGATCCGGTTGAAAAACGACTCGATTGGATTAATCAGGTGGAGGTAAATGCCAAAATTAACATGGATTTTGCCCGTACTTGCCGCTCTTTTTTGAGACAAGACCCTGATGTCATCTTAGTAGGAGAGATTCGGGACCAAGAAACAGTGTCGGTAGCGGTTCAAAATGCACTGGTAGGGGCCCTTTTACTAAGTACACTTCATTGTAATGATGCCGTAAGAAGTATTGATCGTTTATGTAATTTAGGGCTGACACGCTATATTGTGTCAACAGTGCTTAATATGGTGGTCTCTCAGCGGTTAGCACGTCGGGTTTGTAACGAATGTAGTGAGTCCTATTCCCCAGATCCAAAACTATTAAAGCAAATAGGGTTAAAAAAGAAATCATATAAGCGGGGAAAGGGCTGCAAGTCCTGTTTAGGAACCGGGTATTATGGAAGAGTGGCTTTGGTAGAAATTTTAGAAATTAATACCCATTTAAGGAGTCAGATTTATGAAGAACGGTCATTTTTAGAAATTCGAAATGCCGCCATTGACCAAGGGTTTGTTCCGATGATTAATGATGCCAGAGAAAAAGTATCAAAAGGCCTTACTACCATTGAAGAAGTCGCGAGGGTCATGGAGATCAATGAATGAACTTATGGTATTACTATCGGACACTAGATGAGAAAGGCCACCGTACACAAGGGCTTATTTCTGAAGTTGAAAAAGAGTGGACCGTATATGAGCTTAAGCGAAATAAAGAAGGCGCTAATATTGAGCTGACTAATTTAGGGCCCATACTTAGTGCCGTCTGTGAATTGGTATTTAAATCGTTTTATCATACTATATTGCGTCCACGTTTAAGTAAGGACCAGTTGCTGTTATTTACCCAAGAACTACAAGAACTATTGGCCTCAGGTTTACAAGTATTAGATGCCATGATTGAAATGAAAGGGTTATTTATTTCACTCAGTTATCGGTTAATGGTCAATCGAATGATTACCAATATTAAAAAAGGAAAAAAGCTAAGTGATTGTCTAATGGAATATAACTACTTATTTCCAGATATTTATATTGTGGGGGTTAAAACAGGTGAGCGAGTGGGCAAGTTACAGGAGATTCTCAAGGAAAACTTATTGTTTTTAGAATGGAAAAGTAAAGAAAAAAAAGAGATGATGTCCATGATATATGGGATCGCACGCTTAGTGGGCCTAATTGGGATATTTATCTATGTATTGGCATTTATCTTTGCGCCTGAGCTGCATAAGGCCGTTTATTATAAAGAAACCACACTGATGCGCACTAAGATCTCATTGGATATTTTAATGGCCATTAATACCTATTTGATACCGACACTAAAGAACATTGTGGTTGGAGTTATTGCGTTATATATATTGGGACGCATTAAGGGCGTTCGATATCGATACCATCAAGGGATATTAAAGATTCCGATGATCAATGGTGCAGTCAAAATGTTTTTAGTGACCAAAATGTTTAAACACTTTTATTTGTTAGAAAAAAACGGGGTCAAGATATTGCAGTGTTTTGATATTTTAAATAATGTGAGTGACAATTTGGTCTATCAAAAAGAAATCCAAGCAATCAAATCCCAATTAATTGAGGGGAAGCGACTCTCTTCGACCTTTGAACATAAGCAGGTATTCCCTAAGTTAGTAAGTAAAATTTTACGGGATGCAGAGTTGTCAGGGCGATTGGGAGGAAAGTTGAACCAAATTGCAATATTATATAAAAAATTACTGGAAATAAGATCCAAGTTAGTGATGAAGATTGCAAGTTGGACCACTTTGATTTTAGCTGGAGGAATATTAGGTTGGATTTATTATTGCTTG
>PBBE01000052.1 GCA_002716485.1 Actinomycetota bacterium | reverse complement strand
TGATTTGAGCTTCATTTTCATGGTGCTTGGCATTAAGTACATGATGAGGGATCTTGGCTTTGGTAAGTAATTGGGATAAAGACTCCGAGTTTTCAATGGAAATGGTGCCGGCAAGAACAGGTTGGCCTTTTTCATGTAATTCTGAAATTAATTTAACAATGGCATTAAATTTCTCCCTTTTGGTCTTATAGACTTGATCGTGCATATCATCTCGAACCATAGGTCTATTAGTAGGAACTTGGACCACGGATAACGAGTAGATGCTTTCAAATTCTGATGCTTCTGTTAATGCCGTTCCAGTCATTCCAGATAATTTAGGAAACATTCGAAAGTAGTTTTGAAATGTCACACTAGCTAAGGGCTGGCTCTCTTCTTTGATTTGTAATTTTTCTTTGGCTTCAATGGCCTGATGAAGGCCATCTGAATATCGCCGTCCTTCCATAAGTCGGCCGGTAAATTCATCCACAATAATGACTTCCCCGTCTTTAACCACATAGTCCACATCTTTGGTATAGAATTGATACGCACGAATACTTTGGGTCAACATATGGGCCAAGTCCATATTTTGGGCAGAATAAATATTGTCGATCCCTAACAACGACTCTGCTTTTTGGATCCCATCTTCAGTAAGCACCACATGTCGTCGTTTTTCTTCAAGGGTATAGTCGGTATCAATATCCATTTTAGGAATAATGGTATTCACTTTAAGGTACTTAGTAGGAGAATCTTGAACAGGGCCTGAAATAATTAGTGGGGTACGCGCTTCATCAATTAAAATGCTATCTACTTCATCGATAATGGCATAATGGCGACGAAGTTGCACACATTGGTCCAGTTGGCCACATAAGTTATCCCGCAAATAATCAAAGCCAAATTCATTATTGGTTCCATAGGTAATATCACATTGATACGCAGCCAAACGATCTTCCTGAGACATCCCTGCTTGGATGACCCCGACACTTAAGCCCAAAAATGAATATAGTGTGGACATCCATTCACAATCCCGTTTGGCCAAGTAGTCATTGACTGTGATAATATACACCCCTTTTCCTTCTAGGGCATTTAAATAGGCAGGCATGGTACATGTTAGTGTTTTTCCTTCACCTGTTTTCATTTCAGAGATTTGACTACGGTGGAGGACAATGCCACCCAGGACTTGGGTGTCAAAAGGTCTCATGTTTAAAGTTCGTTGACTGGCTTCACGAACAGTACAAAAAGCCTCAATCATAATATCATCCAATGACTCACCAGCCTTGAGGCGCTCTCTAAATAGATCCGTTTTTTGTTGAAGGGCCTCATCAGAAAGCTCAGTAAATGCGGACTCTTGCTCATTGACCTGCTGAACCACGATGTTTAGGTCATCCAGCATTTTCTGATGGGGATCACCTAGGAGTTTCTTTAATATTTTTTCTAAAATGGCCATAAAAGTAAGTCCTTAAGATCGAAGCTATTAAGGGTTCATTATACGGGCAGATTCCATTCTTAGCAATTACCATCTTACCTAGAGGGGTACTTTTATTTTTTATTTATTTAAAAAGCACCCCTAGCAAGAGGAAGAAAAACTCAAAAGTAGACTTAATTTGGACTCGTATATCGCTGATAAGGGTTGTAGTTTGCTTCCAAATTCATGGTCTTAACTTTTTGCTTAACCAAACGATGATGATAAACATAACGCTGATAAAGGTGGGTTAAGGCGGTTATAAATAAGCCAAAAATACTCCAGTTAATTAAAGATGATTTCATTGTCTTACTTCCTTTCTTTTATTTAGACCTTGATGGTCCTTTTTTGGGATACTAAGAAAATGCCCCCGGTTTTGGGGTTTTAAACATAGTAATGTATCGAAATATATTGATAGGTGGGTAGGAAAGAAAAGTGAGAAAAAGTAACTATAAAAAAATGATACAAAATGAATTTAGAAATAAGTAAGATAAAAATATAGATGGCGTACAAGGCGTATGGCAGAAGAGGGCGGCGGGATCTCCACAGCATTCATTAGGCGTCTATTTGGATAAATACTGGATTATTAACGGCGATTAAATGCGAGGTACTTGGCCCCAATAAAATTAACCACAGTTCCCGCTGCAATACCTGATAAATTACTAAAAATATAGCCCCACCCGGCATCAATAATAAATACAGAGATAAAAATCTGAATCACGATTAAGCGAACCAGTAACCCACCAATACAAGATAGCCAATACCAAAGGTAACTCAAAAGAAGGGTTTTTTGGTGGAGGCCTGGAAAGCTCCAAAAGCGATTGAGAATAAAGTTGTGGTGAAGGGCAAGTAAGTAGCCCAAACAAGCACATAGCCGGGTATCTAAAAAGAAATACTCTTTAGAGATAATGACGACGAGCATGTCAATGGCAACGCCTAGACCACCGACAACACAAAACCTAAAAAATTCTTGACGAGGGCTCATTGGGTAAATAGATCTTCTCCTTATAAAAAATCACCAAGGATGATATGGAGCGAGAAACGGGGGTCGAACCCGCGACCTCCAGCTTGGGAAGCTGATGCTCTACCAACTGAGCTATTCTCGCAGAAGATCATAAGTCGATGATGAATCGATGTTTATTGTATCTTAATCATCAAATATTAATCAAATTAAATAAGATGATTTATTTGTGCTTGGGCAGAGGCGGGTACGATGTGTTAGTACGCTATTATCAAGAGTATGAAACGCAGTAACTTAATTAGCATTTCAATGAGGCGTATCCGTTGCGTCACGTTTGAGTAAAAGAGAAAAGGGTGGGGGGAGAGTCGATGATTAGGTTTATAAAAGACTATATTGGAAAAAAAGAATAACGGGTGGTCACTATGATCGGAATCCGTTACTATATAAGCGTGAATATCAAAAACAAATACCTGAAATACCTGCTTTTTTTAATTCTTTTACTGACCTTTGTAGTGAGTATCAATATTGTTGTTAAACGGTATCAGTTAGACCGTGATAATACGATAGTAGAGCTTGCCATGCCCTATAATGAGATAAAAAAGGCAGCGCTTCAAGATGGCATCGGAACAAAAGAGGCCCTGACAAGATTAAAAGAAGAGACATCCATTACGTCAATTATTATTGATGAAGACAGTATCCAAGATTTTGTGGATGCCGGCAGAGTAACAGTGATGAAGGGCTCAGAAATTATTAACATGTATCGTGTGGGACATGTGAATCGGTTTTTATTGACTCACTTATATAAAAGGGTGGATGTTAATCCGGATTATTTCTATCTTATTGTGGAAAAAAAAGCAGATTACGAACGAATTAAAGGGTTTTTAGAGCTCATTTCTGGTGAAGATAAAGTCAAACGAATTGGGCAACAAAATATTATCCAAGTGGCCGAAACAAAAGATCAGTTATTTAAAATGGGGCTGGGGGTAGATGAGAGTAGTATTCAGCAGGTCCAAGATCTTGGCTTTGCACCCATGATCCGATTAAAAGATGAATATTATGTTAATCGATTGGTGGTCAAACAAAAGCTATTAACTTTCCAAGCGTTACTACCTAGAAGTACCATTTTATTTAAAGGAAACACATTGCTAGGCTACCCTAATGAGCTTCCTTATTTAAAAGAGAAGATGGTGGACTTTGGTTATCAGATGGGAAAGGTTGAGTTTAATCATATGAAAGGGGCCAATGAACTGGCCAATCTAATTCCCAAAATGGTTCAAAGTATTCATCATATCCCTGAAGAAGAGTTAGTGAAGATGAGTATGCAACGGATTCAAATGAGGTACTTAAGGGCCGTTAAAGAAAGAGGGGTGGATGTGTTGATACTGCCCGCCATGTTAAAAGAAGGCGCAGAATCAAAAATGATCAATACAAGCATCAAGTTTACCCAGTCATTAAGTACCGAATTTACACAAGCTGGATTTACAGTGTCTCATCATAGTAGCGCCCCTTATGCCACTTATAAAGCAGCATCAGTTTATGAATTGTTAGTATTAAGTTTAGGCACATTGGTGGCATTATTATTTTTATTGAATTATTATTTGCCGTTATCTATTCTTAGTGTGGCTATGATTGGGCTCTGTTTTGTGGCGGGGTTCTATGTGGCCTATTTTTTTGGATTTATTGGCATCTGGTCACAGGTAATGGCATTACTGACAGCGATTATGTTTCCAACCCTTGCCATTGTTTCTCAGTTTCCCAACGAAGAAGAGCTTCATGTGATTAAAAACCGATTTTCATCCGGCTTGTTATATTTGTTTTCCATTGTAGGGATTACCATTATCGGCTGTTTTATGATTGTTGGCTTTTTATCAGATATCCAGTATTTAATTGGTATTAAGCGGTTTGTTGGGGTTAAGCTTGCTTATGTACTACCTTTGTTATTTGTAGGTATATTCTTCTACCTGCGTCCCCATCGAATTCCATCGTTTGTATATGTATTTAAACGGGTTTTCTTTGCGCCTGTTCGAACCATTTCGCTACTTACCATTCTAGTCACCTTAGGCTTTGTATTTATTGTGGTAGTTCGGAGTGGAAATGTCTTTTTCTCATTTATTTTTGAACAAGATATCCGATACTTTTTAGAGGATTTATTATATGTGAGGCCTCGGTTTAAAGAGTTCTTTATTGGGTACCCGTTTTTACTTATTTCGTATTTGTATATTGATAAACAGCTCTCTCGGTATTGGGTATGGTTTTTTAATCTTCTAGGTGTGGTGGCCTTGATTTCAGTGATGAATTCATTTTGTCATGTTCACACTCCCATTATGATCTCTATCTATCGGACTTGCTTAGGGCTTGTCTTAGGTGTGGGCGTTGGGATTTGTTATTTGATGGTCCTTAGAGTAGCAAGAGGGGTTATGCGGCGCTTAACATAATGGCAAAATCTAATAAGCAAGATCAATTACTAACACAATTCGAGGCAACACTGGGCCTTGAGTTTGAAAATAAGGCATTATTAGCATTAGCCTTTACGCATAGTTCGTATGCATTTACAAAGAGTCAGGCTAAAAGGGGCAATAATGAGCGCTTAGAGTTTCTTGGAGATGCCGTATTAAAATTAATCGTGTCAGACTATTTTTATGAGAAATATCCTGATTATACAGAAGGGGATTTAACCAAGTTAAGGGCTCAGATTATTTCAGATAAATGTTTTTCTCAACTGGCACAGCATCTTCAGCTGGGAGAGTATACATTGCTATCATATTCTGAACGAAAATCTGGGGGCAAGCTTAAAGAGTCTATTTTAGCGAGTACGTTTGAAGCATTATTTGGGGCTTATTTTTTAGACCAAGGATATCTGAAGTCAAAAGAACTATTATTAAAACTAATAGAGGAGATAGACTTAAGTCAGATCCAAGAGGATCTGCATGATTTCAAAGGGATTTTGCAGGAAAAAATGCAAAAAGCAAAGTCGCCTTTACCTCAATATCAGGTGATCAAAGAAGAGGGGCCTGATCATGATAAAGAATTTGAAGTGAATGTTTGTGTTGAATGGAAAGGCCAGACGATTAATGCCACTGCGGTGGCCGTTTCAAAAAAAGAAGCAGAAAAAAAGGCTGCCAAAGCCCTTTTAGATCAAATTGAAAGCCCTAAAAATATGAAAAAGGCCTAATCGTTAGCGATGGCCCTTAAGTATTGTGTAAAATGCCAAGTAATTATAGATGATGAGGCATTAAATAGTCAGACTAAAACCCTATGCCCAACATGTAAAGAGGGGTTAATGTACTTTGGAAGAGAAGACGTTGTCTTGTCCACTCAAGAGGTATTGGATGCGTATGATGATACCCACTTATATAATCCGGTTCAAGATTATCAAGGCATCCATAAGCAAGTGCCGAAGCAAATGGATCCGGTGGCCTTATTAGAATGTGAAGACATTTTAGCCAATGAACCCATGCATCAAGGGGCATTATTGTTTTTAGGAAAACATTGTTATTCAGAGCGCGCCTTCGAGCGATCAAAACTATTATTTGAATCCTTAGTCAAAATTGATCCAGGTACAGATCTTTACTATCGGTATTTGGCTGATATTACCTATCATTTAGGCAACTATAAGGCATGTTTAATCCATCTTCAATATTTGAGCAAACAGAGCGTGTTGAAAAGTCAAACCCAAGAAAAACAAGGGATCGTGTATTTAAAAATGAGTCAATATAAAAAAAGCTTGGATGCCTTTATTTTGGCACATCAGCAAGCTGAAGAAGGGCAAAGAAAAGACTTTTTAATTAAAGTGATTCAGTCGTTGATGGTCTATTGCAATGAAAATAATGAGAGGATAAAATAAAAAGTGATTGATCAATTAGGAAAATCAAGGTTTAATTAGTGGGTATTGTAATTAGGTAAAATAGAGAAGATATATTTTTGATGGGGTGATGAATGGGCCAGTTTTCATATATTAATAATGCTAATCCAGCATTTATAGAAGAATTATATCAACAGTATCAAGAAGATAAGAACTCAGTAGATGAGTCTTGGCGTGTCTTTTTTGAAGGGTATGAGTTTTCACAAATTAAGGAGGGCTCTCAACCTGCTCAGAGCAGCAAATCAACGACTGGTTCTAACCAAGTCAGTGATAAAGAGGTCGCTGTTGTCAAAATGATTCATGGCTATCGTTCCAGAGGACACTTAATTGCCCAAACCAATCCGGTAAGAGAACGGCGGCACCATAAATC
Organism: Actinomycetota bacterium; assembly: GCA_002716485.1. Taxonomy (GTDB): domain Bacteria; phylum Margulisbacteria; class Marinamargulisbacteria. The sequence continues at coordinate 16,429 of PBBE01000052.1, read as the reverse complement.
AGATTTAGATTTAAGTTATTTTGGGTTAAATGAATCCGATATGGATACTGTGTTTCAGGCAGGAAATGAAATTAAAATAGGGCCATCAAGTTTAAGACAAATCAGTGATCATTTACATCAGACCTATTGCGCAAGAATTGGGGTCGAGTTTATGTACTGTCGAAATGAAAAGTTAAGACAGTGGCTCTACAATGAAATGGAAACCTGTGCTAATAAGCCGTATTTTTCAAATCAAGAAAAACGACATATATTAAATACCTTGGATAAGGCGGTGTCATTTGAGAGTTTTTTACATACCAAATACATTGGGAAGAAGCGATTTTCTTTAGAAGGATTAGAAGTATTTATTCCTTGTCTAGATGCGGCCATTCGACAAGCCAGTAAAATGGGGATTCAAGAAGTCAATATGGGCATGGCTCATCGGGGTCGTCTTAATGTATTGGTTAATATTTTTGAAAAATCTTACGAGACTGTATTTGCTGAGTTTGAGGACCAAGCCACGGGAAAAGAGTATGAGCGGGGTGGAGATGTAAAGTATCACTTAGGTAAATCAGCAGATATTAAAACCATTGATGGTCACCCGGTCCATTTAAGTTTGGTGTTTAACCCCTCTCACTTAGAGGCCATCGGGTCTGTGATGCAAGGTATAGTATATGCCAAGCAACAAGATGAGTTTGATGGCAATCATCAACGAATTTTGCCGATATTAGTTCATGGGGATTCAGCAATGTCAGGTCAAGGTATTAACTATGAGTTGGCCAATTTATCAAAAGTTGATGGCTATGGTGTCGGTGGAACACTTCATTTTATTTTAAATAATCAAGTGGGATTTACAGCCAACTATCGAGAGTCTCGGTCAAGTGTTTACTGTACAGATTTGGCCAAGGTAACAGAATCGCCTGTCTTTCATGTCAATGCAGATGATCCATTGGCAGTGGTTCATGCCGTTCAAATGGCTATTAAAATACGGCAACAATTTGCTATTGATGTATATATTGATATCTTAGGGTATCGTCGTTATGGTCATAACGAAGGAGATGAACCTCGGTTTACTCAGCCGTTACTATACAAAGGGATTGCTAAGCACCCCAATGTCTATGACCTCTTTTTGAATGAGTTAGTCGCATCAAAAGACATTAGTAATGATGAGGCGTCTAAAATAAGAAAAGCCTTTAAAGACACGCTAAATCAAAAGTTAGAATATGCACGAGCAAACAAGTTAAAGGTCGTCACAGAAACTTTACAAGCCTATTGGAAAGGGTACCGAATGGCAGTTCTTGACGATTTTGAGAAATCCATCGAGACGGGTGTTCCAAGAAAGTCCTTAAATAAAATAAATACGGCTTTATCCATTGTTCCGGATTCGTTTCATTTGTTTCCGAAAATGAAACGGATTATTGAGGCAAGAAAAAAGTTATATGAGACCAATCAACAAGTCGACTGGGCATTGGCCGAGCAATTGGCATTTGGAAGTTTACTCATCGAAGGAAACCCTGTCCGGCTTTCAGGTCAAGATTCACAAAGAGGAACATTTTCGCATCGTCATGCCGTAATTAAAGATTTTGAGACTGAACATAAGTACGTGCCTATGAATCATATTCAAGAGAAGCAAGCGGAGCTTCATGCCTATAATTCAATTTTGTCAGAGTATTGTGTCTCGGGCTTTGAATATGGGTTTTCTTTAGCCCAGCCAAATGCATTATCTATTTGGGAGGCGCAATTTGGTGATTTTGCCAATGGTGCTCAGATTATTATTGATCAATTTATCTCATCATCTGAGTATAAGTGGCAGCGAATGAGTGGCCTAGTTTTATTATTGCCTCATGGATATGAAGGACAGGGGCCAGAGCATTCTAGTGCCCGTTTTGAGCGATTTTTACAAATGTGTGCAGAGGAAAATATGTATGTGGTTAATATTACAACACCTGCCAATTTATTTCATGCCTTTCGACGTCAAGTGAAAAACCCATTTCGAAAGCCGATGGTGGTAATGTCACCAAAAAGTTTATTGCGCCACCCTAAAGTGGTGTCTCCAGTCAGTGAACTTGTCAAAGGCCAATTCAAAGAAATTATTGATGATGCTGATGCAAGGCCATCAAAAGTAAAGCGAGTAGTTATGTGTACAGGAAAACTGTATTATGATTTGTTAGAAAAAAAGGAAGAGCTTAAAGACGACAGTGTGGCATTGGTTCGATTTGAGCAGTTATATCCATTACCAAAAGCCCAGTTAAGTCAGTTGCGTACAAGATATAATAAGGCTGAAGAATGGATTTGGGCCCAAGAAGAGCCTGAAAATATGGGGGCATGGAACTATATTTTACGCACACTAAGAGACTGGCAGCCCAGTGTCATTGCAAGGCTTGAAAGTGCAAGTCCAGCAACAGGAAGCAACTTATCCCACCGTCGGAGTCAAAAGCGCCTAATTGAGCGGGTATTTAAGGCCAATAAAAAAACAAAGAGTAAAGGAGCCAAGGCATGAAAAAAGAGATCATTATTCCAGAAGCAGGAGAATCAGTAACCGAAGCCGATATTGTGTCTTGGTATAAAGCAAATGGTGAAGTTGTGGCTGTAGATGAGCCCATTGTTGAGTTAGAAACAGATAAAGCCTCCATGGATTTAGTGGCAGAAATTGCAGGGACATTAACCATTAATGTCGATTCAGGAACAGTGAATGTGGGAGATGTGGTCGGCTTTATACAAGGGGGCGTTCAAGCCGCTACTCAAGAGACCCAACAGACAAGTAGTGAAGGGTCTGAAAAAGAAAAGGCCCCTAAAGAAGACTCAGAAAGCAAAGCAGTGGAAGCAACGTCTACAGTTGCCTCTACCTCGGAGGCTCACTATGCCAAGGGGCACCCATCACCTGCGGCTGAAAAGCGGATGAAAGATGAGAATATAGATCCCAAAGATATTACAGGTACAGGCCCTGGTGGACGAATTACCAAAACAGATGTCTTATCAAGCGCAGCGCCTAAGCCAGCAGCCAAGGAAAGTTCTGATTCAGAAGGGACCCAGCGGCGAGAAAAGCTCACTCGTATTCGAAAAACCATTATGGGACGAATGATCGATGCCCAGCAGACCACGGCCATGTTAACCACCTTTAATGAGGTGGACATGAGTGAAGTGATGTCGATTCGAAAAAAATACAAAGATATGTTTAAAGAGAAGCACCAAGTAGGCCTTGGATTTATGTCATTTTTTACCAAGGCAGTGTGTCAGTCCTTACAAGAGCATCCAATTTTAAATGCCCAAGTAGAAGGCGATGAGATCGTGTATTCTGATCATTGTGATATCGGAATCGCTGTGGCCACCCCAAAAGGCTTGGTAGTCCCAGTAGTCAGGCAAGCAGAACAACTTTCATTTGTAGAAATTGAACAGACAATTTTGGGATTGGCAAAAAAAGGACGAGATGGAAAGTTAACAATTGATGATATGCAAGGAGGAACCTTTACCATTACCAATGGCGGTGTGTTTGGCTCCATGTTATCTACCCCCATCTTAAATCGACCCCAAAGTGCGATATTAGGCATGCATAATATCGTAGAACGGCCCATGGCAGTGAATGGTCAAGTGGAGATTCGGCCAATTATGTATTTGGCCGTTACGTATGACCACCGGATTATTGATGGGTCTGATGCGGTTCAGTTTTTGGTCAAAATCAAACAGTTAATTGAAGATCCAAGTCGATTATTAGTCGGTATTTAGAGGAGTAAAAGCAATGAAAACAGTAGATGTAGCAGTAATTGGTGCGGGACCTGGTGGATATGTAACCGCAGTTCGAGCCGCTCAGCTAGGGTTCTCGGTGGCATTAATCGAAAAAGAAAAAACCTTAGGCGGCACTTGTTTAAATTGGGGATGTATTCCATCCAAAGCACTTTTAGACTCCTCCGAGCTTTTTCATCAAGCTCAACACCAATTTGAGGTCCATGGGATCCAGGTAAGTAAACCAAAAATTGATTTTAAACAAATGATGACCCGAAAAGAAGATGTGGTGAGCTCTACGGTTAAAGGGATTGACTATTTAGTCAAAAAAAATAAGATTACTAAGATTTCTGGTACAGCTCAGTTTCAAGATGCCAATACCTTAGTCGTGACGAATGGCAAAGAAGAAGAACGTGTTCAGGCAACCCATATTATTGTTGCTACCGGTTCTGATGTGGCCAGTTTGCCGTCAGTACCTTTTGATGGAAAGCGAATTATTTCATCTCGTGAGGCTCTGGAGCTTAAAAAAGTGCCGGAGCATATGATTGTGATTGGCGGCGGTGTAATCGGGGTCGAGATCGGGTCAGTTTATGCCCGTTTAGGCGCAAAAGTATCAGTCGTAGAGTATATGCCTCGTTTAATTCCAACCATGGACGAAGAGCTTGGTCGGCAGTTGGCCAAGTCACTTAAAAAGCTAAATATTAGCACCTATGTAAATACCAAGGTCGAGTCGGCGACAGTGAATAAAAATAAAGTAAAAGTGCTGGCAACTGGCCCTCAAGAGAAAGCCCTCGAGTTAGAAGGCGATTATGTCCTAGTTGCGATCGGTCGTCGTGCATATACAGACGGGTTAGGTTTAGATAAGCTTGGTATTGAGTTAGATCAACAGGGCCGAATTCCGGTAAATGACAAATTCGAGTCCAGTGTGAAGGGCGTGTATGCCATTGGCGATGTGATTCAGGGCCCAATGTTAGCCCATAAAGCATCAGAAGAAGGCGTGGCCTGTATTGAGTATATTGCGGGTCAACACCCCCATTATGATCCCAATCTAGTTCCTGGTGTGGTCTATACCTGGCCAGAGATTGCATCAGTTGGACCCAGCGAAGAAGACTTGAAACGTGATGGACGGGCATATAAAAAAGGTAGTTTCCCATTCAAAGCCAGTGGTCGGGCAAGGGCCTCAGAAGAGTCAGAAGGCTTTGTAAAAGTGCTCGCTGACGAGAAAACAGATGAGATTCTAGGCGTTCATATGTTTGGTCCACGGGCCGCAGATATGATTTCGGAGGCAGTGGTCGCGATGACCTATCGGGCGTCAGCAGAAGATATTGGAATGATGATGCATGCCCATCCCACATTTACAGAGGCGATTAAAGAAGCAGCCTTAATGGCCACCGACAAGCGGCCAATTCATATTTAATCGTTAGCAAGTACTCGAAACCAAACGACATATTCTTGATTCCCTTTGGTTCCTGTAATTGATGATGCTGTTTCTTTGACTTGCTCATATCCTAATGCCTTAATTTGATCACAGGTATGAGAAAGGACGTCCCTTTGAATCTTAGTATCTTGAATCACACCACCCGGCGGAATCAGGTGTTTAGGTGCTTCAAACTGAGGTTTAATTAGGACCAAGCAGTCAGTGCCAGGTGTCAAAAAGAGATGTAATTGGGTCAAGATAGTCACCACACTAATAAAGGAGACATCAATAACAAGTAAAGAAATATCGTGGGCGACTTGGGTAGGGATTTTTTGTCGAGTTGCAGCAGATTCAAGTTGAGCAAGTGTTAAGTGACGGGCATTAGTACGTTCAAGTAAGATCACCTTTTTAGATTGACGTAAGGACATAGCGACCAGGCCGTAGCCCACATCGACACCAAAGACGTAACGTGCGTTACGGCGACATAATAAATCGGTAAATCCACCGGTAGAAATCCCAATATCCAGTGCCACTCGGTCAGATACAGAAAGGCCAAATTGCTCCAGTGCCCCTTCCAGTTTAAGTGCCCCACGGCTTACATAGGAGTGAGTAGGTGTTTTGATTCGAATTTGGTCACTTTGTTTACATAAGAAGCCGGGCTTACTTTGGATACGATCATTGACCAGAACCTGGTGGGCACGAATCAGTCGCTGGGCCATATCTTGAGACTCAGATAATTGAAGAGCGACCAAAAAAAGATCAAGACGAGTTTTTTGAACGGCTGCCATGGCCCCTATCATAAACCAAATAGCGATGATTTGGGTAGTTTAATTTATTAAACAAGTAGCTGCATTATTAATATGACCATCCCCTCATATATTGGGAATCTAGGGTCTCTACCAATTGGATGGCATGATTTCGAATAGGCGCATGGGAGTGTTCACTTAAGTTGAGCAGTAAAAAATAAAGTTCTAATAGAGAGCTTTTAGGCTCAGAATCCAAAAATGATTCAATATCGCATAGGTCGTCAATCAGTACTTGTTGGTTGGCATGATGTAGATAACTATCTCTAAATTGCTGGGTGAATGAGTCGGTGGCTATGGCTGAATAGGATGTGGATAGTGACGGTTGAAATAATGATGACATAATAGCATCCTCCTATGGTAGTGTTCCTTATTATAGAGTTACCCAAGATAGGTCACTTTTAAACATAGAAAAATCAAGTTGCATTCAGAGGCGTAAAGATATGGGAAAAGCGATGACTACTCATATCGGAAGGGATGGGGACTTGGTCTAGAATAAATCGACCCAATTGTTGGGCTAAGTAGGGGGCATGTAAGGCGCCTTTTCCACTTAATCCATTCATAATAAATATGCGAGACTGCTGATGATGAGGTCCAATAATAGGTCGGAAATCACGTAAGCGACAGCGTACACCAGCAGAGAGTCGGTGGTCTTGAAATGAGTCAGTAAGCATATCTGATAAGTGGCCATGAAGGGTCTGGTAGCCGTCGCGACTGGGTAAAAATGATACATTATCCCAATGATAGGTGGAGCCAATTCGAAAATGACCTTGTGACATGGGAATAAGTAACTTGGGCCCATTAAAAGAGGTTTTTTCAGGCAGCATGGGATGAAAAAAGTCTAAAAGCTCTCCTTTTGAAAATTTAAATGGGTAGGATTCAAAAAAGGGATTATGACGGACATGAGCACCTTCACAACAAATTAACCCTTTGGCTTTATACCCTTTATAGGACACAAAAGATTGACTGACTTGAAGGTCATTAAACGAAAAAGGGTGTTGATATTGGCACCCAAGTTGATTAAAGTATGCGTGCATAGCGGTTAAAAATAAAGGGGCCCTTAATTGATAAGAGGCCTCAAGTTCAACCCCACCAAAAGGCATATGAATCCCTTGGTAGCAAGAAGAGGCGGGCAGTGTGGATTTAAATAATGATTGATAGTAGGGGCGTGTTTTTTTGCGCTGATATAAGTCATATTGCTCAGAAGAGTTAAAGACACGAAATGCCTTGTTTTGATGAAAAAATGAAGATTGAAGCATGTTTTCTAGATCACGGTAAAATTGAATGGCATAAGGAAGAACCTCTTCATGCCGCCAGGTAAGGGTTAAAAATTGGCCAGATATGGCTTCCATTAGACCGCCTGAAATATAGCTAGAATCTGGGAAGGTCTGGTCGTGAATAATTAAAACTCGTTGCTGACGGGCCAAGAGCCACCTGGCCATGCAAGTCCCAGCCAAGCCACCCCCAAGAATAATATAGTCAATTTCAGTACGCATGATTTAATGATAGTCGAAAACAGTAAAAAAAAGTACCAGTAAGAAAAATAGTAATAATATTTAGAAAAGTATTCGCTTGTGATACAATGGGCCCTGTGAAAAGATCGCTATTTTCTTGCTTATATCAATATATTCACTTCCTGATGATCTTATGGGTCAAGTGCTGGGGACGTCCTGGTATGGAATCATGGATTCGGTTTGCAGAAAAGGGGCTTTCTGGGATTCGGAAAGCGTATGGAGGAAGCGCATTACTATCATTTCCAAGGCCCGATTCATTAAGGACCTCATGTTATGATTTGGTATTTCCATCCCCACTTATTTTTGCTGCCTTTAAAGATCAGCTAGATGTGATTGAGTTTTGGATTAATCTTGGTATGGGTGGTGGGTGCATCAAGACCATTTTGGCCACACCTCATGAAGGGAACCCTTATCCACGACTTCAGCCAGTCAGTATTAATGGCCAAGCTCACTTGATTAATGCCCTAGGCCTTCCTGGAAAAGGGGTCAAAGGCTTACAAGAAGCCCTAACAGCACGGTCATTTTTACAGCATCAACATGTGCCAATCGGGATTAGTATCGGGGGCCGCAGTGTGGATGAGTATATCCAAGTCGCCACAGAAATGAACGAATGGCTAAAGACCCAACCAAGTACCCAGGTCTACTTTGAGATTAATATAAGTTGTCCAAATATTGCAAAAGGAAAGTCATTGGCCCAACAGGTCGATGTTCTAGACGGATTACTTAAGGCAATTCGAGCGGTTACAGACCGGGTCATTTTTGTTAAAGTATCACCTGATGAAAGTGATGCCCAATTATGCAAAATTGCTGAGACATTGCAGTTGTTTCCTAAAATGGGGATCAATGCCGGAAATACCCAATACCGAACTTGTACATCTTTAGGGTTAGCTGATCAGGCAATTTCAGTTGGAGGAGGCGGATTAAGTGGCCCTAGTTTATTCAAACGAACCTATGAAGTGGTCCAACTATTATCTAACTATCAGTTGCCTATTATTGCCACTGGTGGAATTTCTAAGATTGAGGACATTATTCAGTTAAAAGAGGCAGGCGCCTTATTATTTGGGATGGCGACTCAACTTGTGATGGATCCATTTTGTATTCCCAAGTTAAATCAGCAGTTAAGCCAAGTAAAGAAGAATGTTTAAAAGACGCTGAGTTAGGGAATAGTTTGTAATATGAGTAAAGAAATTGAGACAAGTTTAAAGACCGTATCCATTTTTGATAAGCTTGATTGGCTAGCAATATTTTTAGACGATATGGAGGCCATTTGGGTTAAGCGTGGTGGCGACCCTGGGATGTCTGATATCACCAAAGAAAAAATTATAAATAATAAAAAAGCCAAAGTCAGCGGGTTTTTTTTATGCAAAAATGATAAACCGGTAGGGGTCGCTTGGATTGAAGAAACATCTCCAAGTTATGGTAATATTTCATATCATTGTCTTGATGAAGACCTGATCCCTAAACTGGTGACTTTTTCCGTTGAAAAAGGGTATCTAGATAACAAGCTCATGGAGCTAATATTAATTCAAGACTTGGCAATATATAATCGCATTTTACAAGATTTGGGGATGACTGAGAACATCCGTCAACGCATGTCTTTATGGCTTGATCAAACGAATTTATTTGAGGTTGATGACGGGGGCTATCAATTTTACAAATATGGAAAAGAGAGCATGAAGGACGCCTCATTGATGAGCTTTCGGGCCCATCAAGTTAGCCAAGATTATGTGATGTATAAAGACCTAATGGACCCGGTCCGCCGAATCAAATTAGAAGAGCGGGTATTTAATGAACATTATGGCCCAGTGATTGAGTGTGGGACATTAATGGCATGTAAAGGGGAGCGAATGGTAGGCGCGGTGCTAGTCGTAGAGGTTGAATGTTGGGGCTTTGAAAAAGTACCCTGGGTCTTTGATATTTCTGTAGAACCTGAGTTTCAAGGACAAGGCTTGGGCCGAAAGCTGATGGAAAAAAGCATTAATTATTTAAGTCTTAATCAGTATCCAGTCATGGGCCTTGCGGTTACTAAAAACAATCATCATGCCATTAAGCTATATGAAAAATTAGGGTTTCAAAAAACCGATGACTTTTATGAATATATTCGGGAAATGGATGACGAGTAAACGTAATAGCTGTCATCAACTCAGTCGTTAAAATGGTTTAATAACAAATAAAGTAACTTTTACAGTCATTAAATAGCGATTAGAGAAGATCCTGAATCAATGATAAATATGATATAATCAAACGATGAAAAGTAAGGCAATTGTGAATGAAGTAATGGGTCAAGAGCCCAGGATTCAAGACGGACCCATAAGGGACGACTCTCCAAGCATTCTTATCCAGCGTGCAGATCGTTTAGGCGATGTTATTTTTAGCCTACCCATTATTGATGCATTGGCAAGAACATACCCAAGGGCCAGACTATTGGTCTTAACCTCAGCAGTAGGCGCAAGTGTACTAGAAGGGCATCCTCAAATTGACGAAGTAATTACCGTCAACTGGGAAGAAGAGAAAATACAGGGCTTTCAAGAGTTAGTGGCCCGTATCCAATCCTATCAGCCCGATATTTATATTAGTTTATGGAACCATTGGAAAATGGCCATGATCGGTTTTTTATCTAGAATCCCGATTCGAATTGGTGATGCGAGTAACCCTAGTTTAGCCCCGCTATATACCCATACTGTCACTCAAGACTGGGAGAATCTTACTCGCCATCAACAAGAGTTTAATGCCCAGTTATTACAGCCCATTAGTCCAACAATCCAGATCAAACGGACCTGCCTGCCAGTGGCAGTACCTGACAGTGAATTGGTAGAGAAAATGATCAAAAAGTTCATTGCTCCGTCCCAAAAACGAGTTCTAATTTTTGTGAGTACGGGAGGAACTAATGTTCCGATGAATACAAAGGTCCTTAAGCGCTTTATCGCTAAAATAGTGCCAGAATACGGCGTTGTTTTATGTGGGCAAAACTGCCCAGACTTTGATGAGTTAAGTTTGAATGGTGTCGCAAATTTAATTGATAAAACCAATATGAAAACCTTAATTGCAGCCATTAAGAACTGTGACTATTATGTAGGGCCAGATACCGGTCCGACCCATATAGCCGCTGGATTTGAAAAGCCCATTGTCTTTTTTTCGCCATTAAAACATTTAATGCCAAGCCGATGGGGCCCCAATAGCCCCTATTTTAAAGTAATTCGACAGGAATACGCTTGTCTTAAGGCATGCGTAAAGGCATGTGATTCTGATTATTGCTATCCATTTTTAGATGAACATCTATTATTAGACACCTTTTACGCACTAGTTCAGCAGCATCAATGTGGGGACTCTTATACCGAAAAACAAATCAAGACCCAACACCTTTTACATAGTATTCGGGTATTGTATGTCACAAGCTCCGCAATGAAAATGACAAAAGCCAGGCAGGTCTTATCTTCATTTCAAAAAGAAGGCTTTATTGCGGTCACCTTTCTAATTCAACATGGCTATCTCAGAAGCCTGCCCAAATTATTAAAACTCATTAACCGTCATAATATCAGTGTCTTACAAGGCGATATCCCATGGTGGGTTCGAGTTATTGTAGCCATATATAGAGGCTTGATTTGCCAGTATATTAAGCCTATCTATATCCCAATTCACTTTCACCCCTATATTCAACTCAAAGATTATCTTTCTCTGTATACCCAACAATGGTGTAAAGGTCGAATAGAGGTGCCCAGTGTCGCCTAAAATTTTAGTCATTCGGCCCGATGCGATTGGGGATGTGGTACTCATGATCCCCATGCTCAATACCATTAAAAAGAGTATCCCTGATGCACAGATATACCCGTTATTAAGTGCCTATACCGCCCCTTTGTTGGATCCTCACGATGCGGTGAAAGAGGTTATTATAGATTGGAAAAAGTCAGGAAAAGCAAAAGGGGTGATAGGGTTTTTAAAGTATATGAAGTTCATTAAGGATCAGCACTTTGATATGGTCATCCATTCATATTGTGACCCTTACTATACATTATTAACCTATTTGGCAGGCATTCCCCTGCGAATAGGAGATCAACAACGTTTATTACCGGCCTTAATGATGAATCGAGCCGTCCCTCAATATTTTAGACATTTATATGTCCATGAAGTCGAGCATAATATAGCGCTATTAAAAGGGATAGGCTGCCCAATTACCAAAGTAGAAGAAATGAATTTGCATGTGCCTAACGTCCCCTTGATTCAACTTGAACTTGAACTATCCAAACGAGAAGCTAAAGATAAAAAGCTCATTATGATTCATCCCACTACAGGAGGGGGCAATCGGCCATGGTCTTTGAGTGGCTATGCAAAGTTAATCGACCTTATTCATACCCAAAGTAACTATCAAGTTCTATTAACCGGCTTTGGAAAAAAAGATGAAGAAGTGGTCAGTGATTTATTATCACAGTGCCAAACATCCCCGATTAATTTAGTCAATCAAACCAGCATTACAGAGCTTAAAAAAGTCATACAACGAAGTTGCTTGGTCATCGGGACAGACACCGGGCCTACCCATATCGCGGCGGCATTAAAGGTCCCTGTGATTGGAATTACCCCTACCAAATTTGTGAAATCATGTCGATGGGGACCTTGGCAGACTCCTAACAAAATTATCAGTCATCCTGAGCATTGCCCATATGTATGTAACCCGTATGAATGCCAAAAACAAGACTGTATTGAGGCCATTTCACCAGAACGGGTGTTTACGGGTATACAGTCGTTTTTATCAGGTCCCTTAGTGATCGATAAATCCCGTCGGGATTGGATTCAACATTCTGTGACCATTGGGGTCTATTTAAGTGAGCACTCAGAGCTCCCACGCTTAAAAAAATGGGTGAGATTATCTTCATCCCAATCATTAAGGGTCGTTATTATTTGTACCCGAAGATCACTTTTTAAGGCGATAAGAGAGGAGGCCTTTCCTGTCTTAGAGCTTGTATATTGTCCCTGGTATCAATGGCGATCGCTATATCAAATAATTACTAGAAAAGACATTAATTTAATCCAATTAATGCCCAATAAAGCAAGACCAATTTGGGAAAAAATAATTCGAAACATTGTCGCCACCCAAATGTATGTTCCCCCCATGATATTACCTGAGCATATTAATATTAACTCTGAGAAAGCCTTTTTTACCGATATCGTAGAAACATTAAAAGGAAACTTCAAAACAAAAGACCAAATTCACCCCCAATAAAGACCATGATATACTTACAAAATGAGTGAAAAGTCTCCCCGAATTTCAGTAGTTATTGGTACTTATAACCAGTGCGATGTCATTAAAAAAGTATTACTAGAATATAATCAACAAAGTCTAGATAAAGCACAATTCGAAGTTATTGTAGTAGACTCAATGTCTACAGATGGGACTGAGGAAATGATTAATTCGGGTGATTGGGCGCATCAGCTGGTCTATATTCGACAAGAAAACACAGGTAAAGCCATGGCTCGTAACCGCGGGGTCAAGGCAGCAAAAGGGCGTTATATTATCATCTCAGATGCGGACATGATCCCTCATCCTGAGTTTGTAAAAACCCATTTAAATGCCCACTTGGCTCAAATTGAGCCTCTTTGCTTTGAGGGACTTACTTATGATATGAGTAAGTTACACTGGCCTATTAATCCCGCTTTATTAACGCCTTATATTAAACGAAATTATCAGCAAGGCGCCTCATTGGGGTGGTTTTATTTTTTAACTGGAAATATTTCATTTCCAAAGACACTATTTGAGAAAGAGGGTGGGTTTTCAGAGTTATTTACGGGGTATGGGTGGGAGGACCTAGAGTTAGGGTACCGATTCCATAAAAAAAAGATTAAGCTTAGGTATTTAAAGTCTGCCATTAATTACCATTATCATGTGATTAGTGATACCAATGAGATCGAAAGAAACGTCAAAAAAGGGCTCTCAGCCAAAGTCATGTTACAACTTCACCCTGAACTAAAGTGGTTTTTAGGCTTGAATCCACTTTCAAAAGTCGTATACCATCTTGTTCCCTCTAACAGTTTTTTTTATCGATATCTTAAAGAAAAATGGTACCCTTTAAAGGGCAGTCTTCGGTATCGCTTCAGCCGTTGGTTCTTAAAAGAGCATGCCTATTTAAGTGGAATATTGTCTAAAGCATAATTTTTGATTTTCATTTGACCCATTCTTAGTTACAATAGAGCTATGGCATTAAGCGAATCAGAACTCAAAGACATTGAATCCCTTTTAAATCGGGCACCCAGCACTGTAGAGACCCATATTTTTGATACCATGTGGTCTGAGCATTGCTCGTACAAAAGTAGTAAGTCCGTATTAAAGCAATTGCCTACCAAGGGCCAAGAAGTGGCCTTAGGTGTAGGTGAAGACTCTGGGATTATCCGCTTAGCGATGCATAATGGCGAACAATATTGCCTTGCCGTTTCCCATGAGTCCCATAATCATCCTTCACAAATATTACCTATCGAAGGGGCTGCCACGGGTGTTGGTGGCGTAGTAAGAGATGTCTATTGTATGGGAGCTGATGTCATAGGGGTACTCGATTCTTTACATTTTGGTGTTTCAGACTCAGACAATAGTCTGGTCGATGAAATTGCAGAAAAAGTAGTGTTAGGCGTCTCTGGGTATGGCAACCCATTAGGGGTCCCTGTCTTAGGCGGCGAAACTCTCTATCATCCATCATATAACGATAACTGTTTGGTTAATGTCGCGGCACTTGGGCTGGTAAAAGAAAGTGATATTATTCACAGTTATGTTCCTAAAGATGCCCAAGAGGTCCCTTACGATGTTATTTTAATTGGCAAGTCCACCGATGCAACTGGTTTTAGTGGCGCAAGTTTTTCATCAGCAAGTTTAGACTCTGAAGATGAAATGGCAAATTTAGGGGCGGTTCAAGTTCATGATCCATTTATGAAGCGGGTCATTGTCACTGCGATCAAACGCTTGTTTGAGTATGTCAAAGAAAATCAAGTCCCGATTGGATTTAAAGACTTAGGGGCTGGCGGCATTTCTTGTGCGGCGTCTGAGTTAGCCGTATCCGGTGGCTTTGGTGTGACCATCAATCTTGATCAAGTTAATGTTGCTATAGAAAATTTAGATCCAGAAGTGATTGCCTGTTCCGAAACCCAGGAGCGGTTTTGTTTGGTCGCCCCTCGCTCCCATTCTGAGGCAATTTGCAAGATTTTTAATGACGACTATGAGCTCCCTAAGATGTATCCCAATGCTGGGGCAAGTATCATTGGTGAAATTATTCAAGAAAAGACCTTTATTATGAGCTATGAAGGGAAAGAGGTGTGTCATTTACCAGTGACCGCCATTACTACTGATGTTAAGGCCGATAGAAGCACTGAAAAGAGAGATATTCATCGAGATATTCATGTGACACCTCAGTTAACTCAGTCTTTATCATCTGTATGTGTTGAGGTGATAGAAAATAAAAATAATGCCTCTAAACGAGGGATTTATCGCTTTTATGACAATGCCGTTAGAGGCGATACCGTATTATATCCAGGAGAAGCCGACGCTGTAATCGTGGCGCCTATTGAGGGCAATCATACCGGTGTGGCAGTCAGTATCGACAGTAATACCTATGGATTTGAGGACCCTTATTTAAGTGGGGCAGAAGCAGTGGCAGAGTCGGTACGAAATATTATTGCAGTGGGGGCCAGGCCTATTGCCATTACAGATTGCTTAAATTATGGGAGCCCAGAAAACCCATCTGTATTTTTCGATTTTCAAGAAGGGGTTAGGGGAATATCCGAAGCAGCCAATGCCTTAAGTTTTATCTCAAATGAGCCCATCCCCATTATTTCAGGAAATGTCAGTTTTTATAATGAATCTAAACAGGGGAGATCTGTGGTTCCATCCCCGGTCATTTTATGTGTAGGAAAAATGGAGGATTATCGACATTTAGTACGAATGCAAATTCGAGAACCAAACATCCAATTACTTCTTATTGGCGAGAGAATAGGCGGCTTTGCTGGTACCCAAATCGCTCCTTATTTAGAGGGAGATTTAGGGGGTGCTCCAGGGATTAACCTGGCTGAACAAGCCCAGCAAAACCAGGCAGTATATCATTTAATTTCTCAACAGCTTATCCACGCCTGTCATGACATTAGTATGGGGGGCGTATGGCAAGCGCTAGTAGAAATGGCATTAGGTGAAAAGGGCCCATCGTTGGTAGGGCTTGATATTACAGCACCTGAAACCACATCGGTGGCCTCTTTTTTATTTGCTGAAAATGGCGGGTATATATTGGCTGTTAATACTCAAAACCTGGACCCAGTGACACAGTATTTAGCTAGTCAAAATATTCACTATCACAATATTGGTCAGAGTACATCTTTATCAGATATTAAGATCCACCATCAAGATAAAGAGCAAGCGGCCATTTCTTTGTCGTCATTAATGGCGGCTTGGTCCACGTATTGTCATAAATAAATAAAGTCATGGGCTTGCAACTCGACACACCAGTCCAGTATATGAAAGGGGTGGGCCCACGGTTAGGTTCAAAAATGGCAAAAATAGGGGTTCGAACCATAAAAGACCTTATTTGTTTTTTCCCAAGGGCCTATGAAGACCGACGTCAATTATTACGAATTCGAGACCTCAAAGAGGATATGCCCGCAGCCATATTTGTAGGCACTTTAGTTAATATTGTAGAGCGAAAAGTGAAGGGGAACTTAAGTCTGATCGAGGGCTTACTAAGAGACCAAAGTGGCCAAATTAAATTAATTTGGTTTAATCAGCCATATCTAATGAAGGCATTAAAAATCAATCAACGCTTATTTATCAAAGGAAAAATAGAGTGGGGGCATTATCATCATGCCAAACAGTGCCAGGTCCTAGAGTATGAAAATATAAGTACTGAGGAGCAATATAAAAAACATATTGGAAAAATTGTCCCGGTTTACTCCTTAACTGAGGGGCTTTACCAAAGTCAGATTAGGCAACTGGTATCTGATGCTTACAAAATGAATCTTCATCAACAAATGAAGGA
>PBBE01000051.1 GCA_002716485.1 Actinomycetota bacterium | reverse complement strand
TTTTCAAAAAGAACTTCATTAATTCAGGCAAGGCCAAATCCAACACTGAGACCAATTCATTGACCCGATACACCCGGTCATCCAACTGAATATCTTTTGCCTCAAAGACCTGCTCTTGTTTCTGAGCACTCAATTGCCGAGACCGGACAATGCGCTTCACCATATCGACTTTAGCCGGATCTAACTTCACATTAGACGACTTAATTCTCATCCGATTCTCACGAAAAATGCCCATCAATTCTTGAATGGGGATATTTAATTCTTTAGCCAATTGCAATACTTTCAAAAACCATCACTCCTTCAGGCGTCAAAGCCAGGTATACTGCAAGCAATATACAAAGCTCCTTACAAAGTGTAGCAAAAAGCCCCCATCTCGACCAGTGGCCAGTTAACCCTTAAGTAAAAGCACAGATCACGCGTCCTGGTTTTCTGCAACCTCGACCGGAGTTGAAGCTGATTCTGACTCTGGCTTATCAGTCCCTTGATCAGCAGCAGATGTTTCTGCTGAATCTGACACTGACTCATCTGAATCGGCGGCTTCCTCAGCGGGATCACTTTCAGCGACATCTGACGACGCTTCTTCTGAGCTAGCCTCAGTAGCATCTGACTGAGCTTCTTGTTGAATTTTAGCCGCCAGACCCGATACAGGAGCATCCTCACTCGCCTCAGCCGCATCACTTACCTCTGTAGACTCACCCTCATCAGTCGTTTCCTGAGACGCTTTTAATTTTTCTTCCAATGAAAGACCTGAGTCCTCAGCACCACCCTTACCGTCTTCTTCTTCACTTAAAATATCCAAATTCCAACCCGTCAAGCGAACAGATAACCGAACATTCACACCCCGTTTACCAATGGCCAAAGACAACTGGTCATTCGGCACTACGACTCGAGCCGTTTTGGCATCTTCATCTAAAATAGTAACACTGGACACCTTAGCTGGCTTTAAAGCCGACGCAATAAAGGCTCTGGGATCTTCATGCCATTCCAAAATATCAATACGCTCACCAGATAACTCCTTGGTTACCACTTGAATCCGACTCCCCATTTGCCCCACACAAGTACCCACCGCACCAATGGTCGGACTATTACTTTTAACCGCCACTTTGGCCCGCTTTCCTGGCTCCCTTGCCACCGATATCACATCAATAATTCCTTCTTGAATTTCAGGAACCTCTGCCTCTAATAAACAGCGAAGCAATCCGCCATGGGTCCGAGAAATAGTAACCACGTTACCACGAGACCCCTTATCCACCCCAATCACATAGACCTTAATCCGATCTTTCAAGTGAAACGTCTCCCCTGAAATCACTTCTCTAAAGGGTAAAATGGCTTCCGTACGACCTAAATTAATCAAGTAATTTCGCGCCTCAACACGTTGAACCACTCCTGATAAGACCTTTCCTTCTTTTTCACTAAACTCCTCAAATACCGATTGTTTTTCAGCCTCTCGAATCCGTTGGACAATGACTTGCTTAGCCGTTTGGGCCGCAATACGTCCAAAATTAGGAATATCCTGTTGAATTTCCAAAGTATCCCCCACTTTAATGGTAGCGCGATGTTTCTTGGCCTCTTTTAATGCCATTTGGGTATGAGCCTCTTCCACTTCAGACACCACTTCATAAACCCGATAAATCGTTGCCTCGCCAGTCTCTTCATGCAACGCAACCCGAAACTCCATCTCATTTTCAAACATCTTACGACATGCCGAAATTAACGCCTGCTCAATGGCCGAAAATAACGTTTCTCGACTCACGCCCCGCTCCGCTTCAATTTGATTCGCAACCTGTGCCAAATTTTCAATTAATAACATACCCATACCCTCGCTTATTTTGTTTTTGCATCGTTTAGTCATCCCCCATAAAATAGCCCCTATAACAACAAAAAAGTGGGAAAACCCACTTCACTTAGGCGCTACTTGAACAACAAATGAATGCTGCATACACTAGATATTCTAGCGATACTGGCCTTGTAAGTCAATATCTACAGCCATAAACCCACCTATATACCCCCTTACTCCTCATCCCCCACCTTCACCAAATCTAGAATCTCCAAATACAAAACCATCTCTTTTCCTGCTTGTTCAGGGTTGCCATCCAAAGTCACGGTCTGATCGCCTAGCTCGACTACCGTCGCCTTCAATTTAAAGCCATCCCTCATCGTAACCACAATACGATCTCCCACTTTTGGCAAAGGGTCCAACATATGAATCGGGTACTCATGAACCAGAGAGGGATCATGAGGGCCAAAGGAAAAAGAAGGGTGTAATTCAACCCGTTTATTTTGACCCACTGCCATGCCCATCACATGGGCTTCTATACCTGGAATAAAGGCCAATTCGCCTACCCGAAAAACCAGCGGGTCTTTGTAGCGGGTACTATCAAAGATCACCCCATCTTTATAAGTTAACGTATAATTCACTGTTACCAAATCCCCCATCTGGACCACCATTTTGACCATTTATAACCCCTTTTCTCAAACTCACTACGACCCTATTATACCCCGCATGCCCATAGTATCATAGCCAGTAATCCCCATGACAAAGGACTCACAAGTACGCTATCATAAACACATTAATATAGGAGGCAAGATTATGGTCGTCGTTACTGGCGGAGCAGGGTTCATCGGTAGTGCATTCATTTGGGAGCTTAATCAACATGGTATCACTGATATCTTGGTCGTAGACGCCATTCACACCAGCGATAGTTGGAAAAACTTAGTGTCCTTACAATTTACAGATTACTGTGACAAGCATGACTTTCTTGCCCAAATCAAATCTGACGATGCCCAACTAGCCCCCATTAGCGCCATCATTCATATGGGTGCACACTCTGCCACTACTGAAACCAATATGAGCGAGCTATATGAAAATAATACCCACTATACCAAGCACCTTTGTGAATGGGCCGTGAAAAAAGGGATCTATTTCATGTACGCAAGTAGTGCCGCCACCTATGGAGACGGAACCCTGGGCTTTAGTGACGAACCCAAGCAACTCTCCCAATTACAACCCATTAACCGATACGGCTATTCCAAACACGCATTTGATTTATATGCCCAACAAAAAGACCTGATCAATCATAGCGTCGGTCTTAAATTTTTTAATGTCTTTGGCCCCAACGAATACCACAAAAAAAGCATGAGAAGCGTGGCATGCAAAGCCTTCTATGACATCCAAAGTGATCAAAAAGTCACCCTATTCAAATCCCACCACCCCGATTACCCCCATGGCGGTCAACGAAGAGACTTTGTCTATGTAAAAGACTGTACAAGGCTCATGTGGTGGCTCTACCAAAACCAGTCCGTCAGCGGTATTTTTAACATCGGTACAGGACAAGCCCATTCATTTAGTGAACTTGCCAATGCCTTGTTTAACGCCCTCAATCAACCCAGTAATATCCACTATATAGATATGCCCAACGATATTCGAAACCAGTACCAATACTTCACCGAAGCGCCCATGACGCAACTCAAAAGCAAAGGATGTCCCGTTCAGTGCCGCTCCCTAGACGAGGCCATATCTGATTATGTCAGCAACTATCTAATCCCAGGAAACTGCCTTAATAGCCGAGCCTAAGCCTACTTAACCCAATCAACACGTCATCCCCCTTTCAATTACCTTGCGAAAACCCTTGCATCATGCTATAGTCCATTCTAGCTAATAACTGTCTATATTTCACAGGTGATTTTCTTATTGGACGCCAAAAATACCCAAAAAAAATCCCAAAAAAGGACCTCAAACTTATGAAGAAATTTTTCAAAAACCAAGAAAACGACTCATTTCTATACCGACTTTTACCCGTCTTAAGATGCGACCTAGGAATTGACCTAGGAACCGCCAATACCCTGGTCTTTTCACAAGGCCAAGGCATTACCATTCAAGAGCCTTCGGTAGTGGCCCTTGATAACAAAAAGAATTTAGTACTAGCTGTAGGTGACGAAGCCAAGCGAATGATTGGACGAACGCCCGGTAACGTGGTGGCAGTTCGACCATTACGAGATGGCGTCATTGCTGACTTTGATATCACTGAGACCATGTTAAAATACTTCATTAAAAAAGCACTTCCCAGCCGACTCTTATTCAAACCCAGAATCATTGTAGGGGTCCCGTCTGGAATTACCGGTGTAGAAAAACGTGCGGTATTAGACGCCACTTATCATGCCGGCGCCAAAGAAGCCTATCTTATTGAAGAGCCGATGGCCGCTGCTATCGGAGCCAACTTACCTGTTTCTGAACCGGCTGGAAGCATGATCGTGGATATTGGGGGTGGAACCACTGAAGTCGCGGTCATTTCCTTAGGCGGTATTGTGGTCGCCAAGTCCATTCGAGTGGCAGGAGACGAAATGGACGAAGCCATTATTTCCCATTGCCGAGACAACTACCGATTACTGATTGGTGAACGAACTGCAGAGGACATTAAAATCAAATTGGGATCTGCCTATGACAGTAAAGAAGACAAAACCCTTGAAGTAAGGGGCCGTGACTTGGTCTCTGGCTTACCAAAAACATTTTCCATTACTAGTGCTGAGGTCCGTGAGGCCCTATACGAACCGATCCGAACCATTGTGGACGGAATTAAGACCACCTTGGAAAAAACACCCCCAGAGCTATCCTCAGATATCATGGATCTCGGGATCACCCTTGCTGGTGGCGGCGCCCTATTAAAGGACCTGGACAAACATATTCAATCGGAAACCGATATTGCCACTAAAATTGCTGAAAACCCATTGGAATGTGTGGCCATCGGGACAGGAAAAGCACTCAGTGAAATTGAAGTGCTCAAAAAAGTCTTAATTTCAGAGTAAACGCACTGCCCCCTGAATGAACGACCCACACCCTGACAAGGCCCCTGTTCTCGGCATGCCATTTCTGAGCAAGCCCATTCCTGACCCAGACCTAAACAACGCCCTTTTTAATGAGGTCCCCCACTGGATTCCTTTATATGAAACCCATACAGAAATTGGACTTGGGTACCCCAATGCAACCCCACCAGATACCTGTACCCTCGAACAAAAAAGTGGCAAAACAATACGCACCTATCTAATTCCTGAAGATGATTATAATAAAGCGCTATTCTCAGGCCAGCGCCAACACCCGCCCCTACACGAACGATTAATTGCCAACGCATTGATAGAAAATGCAACCGATATCCACCTTTCTGAAACCCCCAAAGGAATGCAGAGCCAATATCGTTGCCATGGGCAGTTGCATGAGCACTATACATTTGACCCAAGGTCCAGCCAACGTTTAGCCCAACTCATCTGTTTTCATGCCCACCTAAACGACGAAGAACAAGGCCCCCAAGACGGTCGACTCCACTATCACAACCAAGACCAGCATGTGGATATCCGGGTCGCCAGTATCCCAAGCTATCATGGCAAAGATTTCGCACTAAGACTCAATAGTAACACGCAAAACCCACAGCTAGATCAGCTGGGCATGTCCCCTCAAATTCAAGAGCAACTCGAAATCGCCTTAGAACAAGAGTCCGGCCTACTATTAATCACAGGCCCCACCGGTTCAGGAAAAAGCAGTACCCTTTACGCATGTCTGAACCACCTCATTGCTAAAAAACGTGGCCAAGTCGTGACCCTTGAAGACCCCATCGAACAAGAAATTAAAGGGGCCCGCCAATCCCAAATCCAA
This sequence comes from Actinomycetota bacterium, assembly GCA_002716485.1. Lineage (GTDB taxonomy): Bacteria > Margulisbacteria > Marinamargulisbacteria. Next base: position 27,120 of record PBBE01000051.1, on the reverse strand, counting down.
GCCAAACAAGACTATCACTTTGATAAGGGACTCAAGGCCATATTACGTCAAGACCCTGACATTATCATGATCGGAGAAATCCGGGACAAAAAAACAGCCCAAATTGCCTTAGAAGCCGCCCATACCGGACACTTGGTTTTATCCAGCTTACATACCAGTACCACGACATCCAGTCTATTACGGCTCTTAAATTTTGATCTGGACCCGTTCCTGATCCGTCATTCCTTAAATGCCATCATCTCCCAACGATTACAGCCCCAGTATTGCCCCCATTGCGTCCCCGTCCCCCAAAAAAAATGTCACTACTGCCATGAAAAAAGAGTCATTGGCCGTCACCTCAAGCAAGAATTTTTGGCACTACCTGACCCAAATTCTGCCTACGCACTCACCGACTTACTCAAAGATCCCCAGCTAGGATCCTTTATCCCCTTTGAAAGCGAGGACAGATACCAATGATTATTCCCGTAAGCACCTTAAAAGATATCGCCCATAAACTCCAAAATAACCAAGTGGGTATATTTCCCTTCGATACCCTTCTAGGACTCACCTGCCGATTAGCAGAAGCCCCCATCAAACGAATCCAAAACATCAAAAACCGGGACCCAAACTCACCCTTCATCACCATCATCGGTCACCCAGATCAACTCGCCACCCTCACTGGCCCACTCTCTGAAATGCAACATAAAACCATGCAAAAATGCTGGCCAGGACCCGTCACCTTAATCCTACCCAAACACCAGGAACTACCGCCCTACATCGCCCCTGGGTACCCGAACATCGCCATTCGATGGGCAGACTACGGCCCCTTACAAATATTAATGACCATGGTCAATGAACCCATTGTTTCGACCAGTCTAAATATCAGCGGTCAACCCGCCATCACCGACCCGACCCAGATCCCTAAACAGCTACTTGATCAAGTGGATTTTTGCCTGGCCAAACCCAGCCTCTACCAACACGCCTCCCAGATCTTAGATCTATGCACAACACCCATCAAAGAGCTCCGTAAAGGACCTGCTAATCAACCGCTCTAAGAAAATAACCCATCTATAAATTAACAAAAAAATAAAAAAATTGACTTATTTATATAAATAAAATAGGATAACTATAGTATACAACCCATACACAACATGGAAATCATAAAAACACAGGAGCAGAAAAATGTATTTAGCAGCTTCGAGTTGGATGAAAAAGCCACCATATGCGACCCCCCCATCAACTTACCAGCCAACCCCATCAACCCTTGGCGGACTTTCCACAACCAGAAATGGATTAAGACATGATTCTGACGACAGTTCATCTGAGCAAGAAACACCTATAAGAAACTTAACATTTGACTTTAATGACAATACCTCAAGCAAGAATGACAATACCTCAATCAAGTTTGCTAACTTTGATCTCATGCAACATGTTCTAAATCAAATTCAAACTATAATATCCCTGTAGTCAAAGAGAATATCCAAGTTCCACAAGATTAATATGCCCCCTAAAAAGCCACAAAAACCGCCCATGATATAATGAGGCTATGCCCAAAGACAATCCATATAGTCGTATCTTTATTCAAGATGGCCTGTCACTAAAAGACGCTCAGGACCGGTACCAAACGCGACGATGCCTGTTTCGAAACACACACCCTGGCCATAATATTGTGGCCGGTATTGACCGAGACCTTGACGCAACTGAACCCTGGTCCATTTGCTATTCACCCCTCTATCAAGACCCCCTATTTTTGTACCTTAGCGGCATTAACCAACCCGGTAGCGTCCTTTATCTAGGCCCCAATCATCAAGAGACCTTATTTATTGCCCCTAAAAACGCCAAAAAAACCTTTTGGGAAGGCACTCACTTTGGATCTGGTGCTAGAGAGAACATCCAAGAACTTCAATCCATTACCGGTATCCAAGATATTAAGCCCTTATCCGAGCTATACCCCACACTTGATGAGCACTTCCATCAGGACCCTCATATTAATTTATTTTGGCATGACAAGTCCCCCAAAAGACCCCTCATTAAAGACAGTCATTTCCGGTTCAAACAACGGCTCAGCCAGGCAATGAAACGACGCGGCCAGTCCCCCCAATTTAATAATATCGCCCATACCGCGACTCAACAACGACTGGTCCTAGACCCCATCGATCAACAGAATCTAGAAAAGGCGAATATAAAAACCAGTCAAATCTTTACCCTTCTATGCCAAAAACTCTCAAAAATGCAGTCCGAACAAGACGTCAATGGCCTCATCAAAGGCGAAATCGCCCGACTAAGTACCAGTGGCCAAAGCTTTCCACCCATCGTCGCTTACGGTAAAAACGCCACCACCCTGCACTACCACCGAAACGAATCTCCATTCCAAAATAGCGGCATGCTCTTATTGGATTTTGGTGTCAGAGAACATAGCATGCCCGCAGATATCAGCCGAAGTATCCCCATCAACGGCCGATTTAATCCCTTGGAAAAATGCCTGTACCAACTCGTCTTAGAGACCCAAAAATATGTACAATCTCTCGTCAAAGAAGGGGTCACCCTCAACGCACTTAACCAATCCTGCTGGACCTTTCTTGAACAGGCCCTAAAGGACCGGTTCCTCAGCCAAGGCGGCAGCATGACGCGGGACTACCAACAGCAACCCCACCAAGTCGGTCATCTCATCGGGATTGCTGTTCATGATGGCGACCCTTACCGAAACGACGCCAAACACCCCCTCAAAGCCGGCATGGTCATCAGTAACGAGCCCGGTCTATACGGCCACTTTTCACTCGAGACTCCGACAAAAAAATACGAAGCGGATATTGGGATCCGAATCGAAGATAATTTATTGGTTACTAAAAAGGGCTGCCAAAACCTCTCCGAATCTTGTCCAAAAGAGATCCAAGAGCTAGAAGCCCTGATTAATTAAGCCACACAGCGAGTCAATGCCACCGTTAGCGCTTGATCCGGTTTCATCTGACCGGTCTTAATTTTAATATCATATGTCGACAATATCCCAAAACAAGCCCGAAGCTCCTCAACGGAATACGCACGCTTCACGTCCGCTAAGATCCGTTTCAAATAATACGGATTCTTCCCTAACTGAGGCCCCATCTTCTGGACAGGGACCCGGTCCCGATCCAAAACCAATACCTGAAAATACAAGCGAAAGGACGCGGCTACCAAGGCCATTAATCGGATCGCATCTTCCGAATGGGCTAATAACTGGGTCAAAGAAGAAAAAATCATAGGGACCTGACGGGTCTTTAACGCCTCCTGAAAGCGAAATAAACTGGCACTAGCAGCCGAACACACGGCATAAATATCAGCCTCCTGAATATCAGTCCGAGGTGCAATATAGACCAAGACTTTATCCACTTCTGCAGCCAAGGCCCTTAAATTCACTCCCCCGATCTGCTCCAAGGCCATCACTGCTGGCATCTCAATACTGGCCGACTGATCCGATACATATTGACGAAGCCAGGCATACACTTTATCTTGCTCCCAATCTTTTTAAGGCTCAAAGCCCTGGCACTGGGCATGCTTTTTAAGTAACTTAGACGCCTTTTTTCGTTGATCTACCCCACCCATCTGCATAAAAATAACCTCATGAGAGGCCCCCTTCACCGCTTCACAAAACTGGGTTAACAAGCGTAGCTGAGCATCAGGGACCGCCTTTTGCAAAAACCATGGGTTCTTCACCAAATTACATAACGACGGCTCAAATAATAACTGGGCATCCAAGGCCTCTAACAAAGTCGATATAGCCACATCCGATGGAAAGGTCTTCACTGAAACCGATGGCATATCAGCCAGTCGCTGCTGAACCGTCTGTTCCACCAAAAAAGTCTCTTCTCCAAACACAAAATGAAATCCTGCCATAACAGCTATTACTATAACGGATTCTAACCCAAAATAAAAGAAATCAAGGCCCCTTCCTTAGTAAATAGCCCATATGATAGGCACGAAATCCCCTTAGATCGCTTACCTCTACATAACGACTCCACTAACATATTAAGAAATATCAATGTTTTAGCAATAGCGATGGCGGGTATATCTCTATCAAGCGCCAAATAGGGAGGGGGGTCTCCTAACTGGGTCAATAAGAATGAACGCTATTCATTTAAATCGGCCCAGTTGGCCATCCGGCCACTTAATCTAAATAAACCACACCCTCATGGTCCAATCGTTGTAAAATTAATTGGCCCAAGTCATCGCCTAAACGTCGAATGACATCCCGTAAAACACGATCTTTATCCAATGCCGTCGGCTGGGTATCCAAGCGCTGATACGCCAATGGGAACTCACTCAAGTCCGCCTGTAACCCAAGAACCTGAGCCTCGTCACGATACGTCGACTGATCTGAGGCGCGCTCTTGAAGTATTTGAGTATCAATAACCCGCATCCCCGAATCTAATACAAAAAGACGGGCCTGGGCCGATACCTGATACTGAATCTGGTATTGATTATAATAAAAGACACGTGCATATTGGGGCCCCAAATCCCCAATAAGGCCCCCATACGCCGAGTCAATCAACAGGTCTTCTACATTTGTCATTTGAGCTTGGTCACCCAAATCCTCGATTTGTAAGGAGATCCCGATGAGTACCATTAATGCCCCCGGCGCCCCTTGACCCAACTGTGCATACGATAAATTAAAATAACTGGAATGATGTCGATCCAAATAATGTGCCATATCCTGGGCCACCCAATCCATAACCTGAACCCCACCCATCAAAATCCGATCCGATGGATCCGCGTCCACCACATCCGACCAATCCAAACGCCCAAGATCAGAATGAACCACCTGTAAAGGCAATATACTAACCGATATCATGGATTTTTGTTTAAAAAGTGATTGATAATAAACCGCCTTCTCATCCGCAGGGTGATACAACAAAATGCGCTCTGCCGCTGCTAAAGCACGGCGATAGCGACGTTGCTCTTGGGCCGTAAAAAGATATCGCCACTGCGCCATCACATACCTATGGATCTGATCATCAATCTGACGGGTCAGCTGATCCCTATACCCATTCGGAACAAAAAGCCCTAACATCTCCATCTGGTCCACCAAGCCCAGTAAAGATCTCAAGTAGATGATCCCTGCATCTGAATTGGTGAATTGCGTTCCATGCTGATATGCTTTGGATAAAATAAGCATCGAATAAGTCCCAAAAAAGCGACTTGCATAAGGCCGGCACTTTTGAAGGTCATAACAGGCCAAGCCTTCTTCAAGGGCCGTTAAATACTGACCCTCAAAATAATACGTTTTCAAAGACATATAGTCTCTGCGACACGCCATCAAAAGGAACATCGTCAACAGTAACAAGGCCCACTTTAACCGGATACGAGCGACAAACATTGTAACTTCTTTCATTTTTAAGATATACTTTATAGTATAACCAAAGTCCAAATAATAAGCGATAAATACTCTTAAAAAAGATCATAAGGGAAACCCCAATTTAATATGCCAGAAAACGAAACCTACAAAGCCAAAATCATACAATTTTCAGACGACCAAAAGACGCTACCTGACGGCAGTAAAGTCATTTATGCCGAAAATGATGTCAAAATCGTGGTCTACCATAAAATCCCCTTCGAAAAAGGCACCTCCTACGCATATGACCGAAAAACTGGAAAAATCATTGTCAATGGCAAAGAAGGCAATAACGACGATAAACGTAAAATGCTTACATTAGGCTCCTACTTCCTAGACAATACTGATGAAGATGACCTGGTCACCATCGCAGTACAAAGTAAAGAATCCTAATGGGAGTCAGTCCAACTTCCGGATCCAATGGCATTGGCCCCATTAAAGCAAATCAATCCTCCAATCCTCGACTCGAAAAGCTCCTTAGTAACGACATGTTCACACGCGTGTTAAAGGAACTGGACATCAACCCCCAAACGATTTCCAATCTCAGCGAGAAACCCGGTCTACCCAATCAAATCGGGCTACCCGAAGCCACCATGGTTCCTATGAATACTGACCTGGCCAACGTCCTCAGTACTTTAGGAATCAGCAATGCCCATATGGCCTTAGTGATCTCCCAATTAGGGACCGATCAAATCAAAACCATTAAAACACGGCTCAAAGAAATTGAAGATAGCATAGAAGAAGAGGACAAAGAGATCAGTGAGGAGCTTACTGACGTCCTAAAAGCACTCGGCTTTCCCATCGCCAAACGGACCATGGTCTTTAATAACAAAAATGGCGGCATACTAATCGTCCGATCCGCCCTAGAAGAAATCGAAGAAAGTATCGACTAGTTCAGTCGACTCACCATATCACTAAATAAAGGTCCAGTAACCGGTCTAGTCTGCCGACGAACCTTTACAAGCTCCTGAGATTGATTGGTGTCATCCACAGTAATACGTCGCTCTTGTACATCATATGCCTTAGTAAACGAATTCGAAATCCCCATCTTTGCTGACATAACCTGATTCACTGCTTTGACATGCGCATCCGCGACAAAGACATTCCCCTGATACCCTAATTTACCTGAGGCACTAGAATATACCGTACTAGATTGCAAATTATAATTCCCATAAACATCCTGCCCCACCAAAATAACCATCAAGATAATAAACGAAACTCTTAATATGCCCATACTGCTCCTTATAAAAAACCCACCCAATGACCCCATCAAATTTATATCCACTATAACTTGCGAAATTAATGCCAAGCTATAAAATCAAGCCCATTTTCAACCCAACTCAAGAAAACAAAGGGGATACATTTATGTATCTTTTAATTAATACAAGACAAAAATGTAATAATTAGCCGCCAAGCTAATTCGCAACTGATTGACCCAAACGGGCCATCAAAAACTGTTCAAATTCCCGTTGAACAAATTTAATAAAGGACAGTTTCATATCCAAGGGGTTCACTAATATGGAATACGAACGTAGCCAATTGGCCAATAGTACATCAGTGAGCAATTGATCGCCCACAAATACAGTCTTAGGCAACTCAATTTCATAACGACGTGCAAATTGAGCCACATTAAAAACAAAGGGCTTACAGGCAAAATAAAGGCCCTTGATATCCAGCTGTTCACAGACCCGATGAATCCGTTTGTAACTGGAGTTATTGGAGACCAAATAGACCACAAACCCCATCCGCTTAAGCCGTTCTATAAGGGTCTGAAATTCCAAACTAACCCGATGCTCCGTATGTTTCATCAAGGTATTATCCACATCAAAACAAACCGTTCTGACCCCATCTTCCCACAAAGACTCAAAGTCGATCTGGGTCACCACCTCTACCATATCAGAGGGCAAAAATAAGCGACGAAGAATCGCCAGGCAGGTCTCGATTCTACCCATTCACCACCGCTCTTAAGGCGTCGACCAATTCAACAATTCGATCATAGTGGGCTTTCATACTAACCGGGTTGGCCACCAAATGGGCAGTGGAAGAGAACAAGGCATCAATTTCGACCAAATGATTCTCTTTCAACGATGTCCCTGTGGCCGTCAAATCACAGATAATATCCGCCAACTGGGTCACCGGTGCCAACTCAATGGCGCCATACAACTTAATCAACTTAACTTTCAGACCCTTGGATCGAAAATACTGACTCGTGGCATTTGGGTACTTAGTGGCCACTTTCATGTTATGGGTCAGCTCCCTAGAGACCGTATCCAAGCCCGCCAATATCAAGCGACAGGCCCCAAAACCCAAGTCCAATAAATCCAAACAATTGGGACTCTGCTCTAGTAACACATCTTTTCCTACGACGCCTAAGTCCGCCGCCCCTTCCTGGACATACACCGGCACATCCCAAGGCCGAATCTGAAATAACTGAACCGTACCTGACTCATCAAAAGTTGATAAGGAACGAGAAGATGAAAAGTTCGGATCAAAATGGATCCCCACCTTCGCCAACGCGGCAATCGCGTCCGATAACAAATAGCCCTTCGCTGCTGCGATACGAATTACACTCGACGACATAAGCGCTCCAATTGTGACACATTAAATGCAAATCCCACCGCCGGGCACTCATACCCAAACTTACCTAATAAGCGGTCATAACGACCCCCTGATGCCAAACACTGCTTGGTCTCAGACGAGTAACATTCAAAAATTGCGCCACTATAATAATGAATCCCTTTAACTAGCCCCTGATTATAAAAGACACGCTCAGACAAAGGCGACGCTGAGACCTGTTTAGATAAGGCCAACAAATCATCAATCTCAGATGCCAACTTAGCAGAGCCCCGTTTCGGGATACTCCCGAAAGAGACATAGTCACCTGCTAATAAAGCCTCACGCTTCTCATCTGACAAGCCTTGGGTAAAGGCCACATGACCCAAATCAATCCCAAAGTCATTGATCCCTAATGCCGATAACACATCCGCACACACTTGCATTAACTCAAACTCAGCATTGGAACTGGCGTCCCCAATCAACTCAACCCCTGCTTGAAAGACATCCATATCGTCATCCGCTTGTCGAGAATTATATCGAAAAATGGGGGCCTGGTAAGAGAGTTTCAATGGCAACGGCGCCTCTTTCATACGGGTGGCCACCATCCGTGCCACGGGGATCGTATGATCTGGCCGCATCACCAACAAGGCACCATCCCGATCAAATAATCGAACGGCATTATCTTTAATGGCAGGGCCCATCCCTACTGACAAAGTATCATAATATTCAAGGGTCGGGGTCCGAACCAAGTCATAGCCCCACTTCTTAAAAACAGCCCGAATGGTATCCAAAACCGTATAGGTATGTTTGGCATCGTCCGGAACGTAATCATTAACCCCCTGAGGAATCACTACTGTCATAGCTACAATTCTAACAAAAGAGTCCTGAAAGCTAAAGGGTTCCGCCCAACCCCTTCAAGAAAAAACCTGAACCTCAAGGCCAGGCCCCGCCTCTTCGATCCATGTTTTAAGATGAGGTAAGACCAACACCTCTGACTCATAATGGCCCAATTGAATGACCCGAATCTGATGAAACTGGGCAAAGACATCATCATGATAATGAATTTCACCGGTAATCAAGCAATCTAAATTTAAGTCCCGAACCTGGGTCATCAAGCCATGGGCGCTACCCGCACAACCCCCCAGCCGAGACACGGGTCCGTCATGACGGGCCCCTAAACATTGATGGGGCATGGCCTTTGTAAACAATGAAAATTCACGAGCCTGATCAAAAGAAAACCAACGCCCGATCCCCTCATCAATCGCAAGCCCTTCCTCACGATCCAAGCCATACACCGATAACAACACATCATTCACGCCCCCCTTCGCCGCATCCAAATTGGTATGAAGACTAATCAAGTGGTGACCATTACTCACAAAAGCACGAATAATCTGGCCCATATCATGGCCATAATGAAGCTGACGTATGGGCTTAAAAAACACAGGATGATGGGTCAATACCAGCACCCCCGTCTCTTGAGCTAAGCGATCCAATAAGGCTGGCGTGACTTCCGAAGCCACAATCACTTTCGAAATCACAGCATTAGGGTCCCCAATCTGTAAGCCCACACTGTCCCACTTTGCCGCCAATGATAAAGGGGCAATGGTATCAAACATAGTCAAAATATCTTGAACGGTCTTCATAAGATCAGCATACTCATAATTAAAGGAAGGTTCAAGGACAATATCAAAAATGAGCCCCCAAAACAGCCCCTTAGCCCATGCCCGAGCCTCACATCAGGGTTTAATGACCCCTTTATTACTGACTAGCAAACGATTAACCCCATCCAAACAAGGCTCCCTTACCATAGATGCGCAACCAACCCAATCAAAAGGAGAACTAATGAGTCCCAACAGCCCCCAAAGCCATTTTGACAACCTAAATCACTTAATCGATCAACAAATCCAACAGCATCGCGATTTTTTAGCCCAACCCAAAGAAAAGCGAAACTGGCCCGAATTCAAAAAGACCTTTATCGAGTCCCAAAAAACAATAGATATCGCTTGGGACAAAGTCATGATAACACTTGGTACATTAAGCCAAGAACCCGACATTAGCAACGCCATCAACAGCAACCCCCACATCCAAGAAGGCATCCATCAATTACAACAAGGCTTCAAGAATGAGACATAAACTTATCGCTGCCCCCCCCAGCACCCACTGGCCACTCCCACTTATTGAAGAAGCCGAAGCCAAAGAAAAAGAAGCCCAAGATCGCTTCGATCGAGTCTTTAAACTCGTTTCAATGATCGGGCTATCCGACACAAATACAAGCACCTACACCACGATCTTTGCCTTATCAAGGCTACCCGAAACGACCATAGAACACTGTTGCAGAACATTTGCTGGCCTTTCTTTTTCATTAGACTATAAATTAATGGGACTATATGAGCTAACGGCCTATCCCATCGAACCAACTAAAATCAACGAGATCTTAAGTAACATCACCTTAACCCTATCTAACCAACTACTCAAGCAACAGCTCCCGCATATTTTAGGCCGATTACATCCCGTATCCAGTGACGGGTACTGTGCCCTAAGGTGTCTATATAAAATCAAGCACATGGACAACGATGCCATATTTGACGACCCATACGAAGGTCGCTTAATGGCCATGACCTCATTATTAAACCCCGTCCTCAAAACCGCCAATATCGAGCCCATACTCCAAGCCATTCGGACCTGTATCAATGAATATCCAGAACTCATGGATCGGGCCCCCATGATTACCAAAATTTTAGATATCGACGCCCCCTTTTCAGAACAAAAACGAAGCAGCCTTAGTTTCAACTTGGCCCTGACCTTACATCAACTCCCCGACTATTACCACACCTATCCCATCTTAGGTGACGCCATTGCCTCGGTCTTATTCCAAAATAACCCGGTAAGCGTCTTAGATATCCAAGACCATTCCATGACACTCCACTACAAAGGCGAGCTCATGGATACGTACCCCAGAAACGATGACCATGAACTCACTTACGGCCTACTCTTGGCCCGACACATGGCCCGACACGCCCCATTTAAAGCCGTGATCATCCGCTATAAGCACCATTACAGTTTCTTTACCCCTGACCTTAATGAAGAGATATCCCAGCTAGACACCCTCATCCATCGCCACTATCAACAAGAACACATCCAAGCCCAACTCAGTGAACTATTGGTCAAACAAGTCGAAACGGCCGTGACGACCCCCTTCTCAAAAGCCGCCGATATGGCCAGCGAAATCAATGACCAACTCAACAAAGCCAGCCATCTGTTATACACACTATCCAAAGAAATCAAAGACCAACTCCCCCTTCTTTGTGATTTAAAATAAAGGGGGGTTTGGTAAATACTGTTTTGGGGGAAGGGTATGAGAAACAAATAGGGGTTTAATTGTAAGCACCGTTCCTCAATATGGTTTAAATAAAGCGCCCATCATGTACTCTTACAAGATTTTTTCTGCCTTATGATAACGGGCGCTTTGTTTTTTTATTTACTACTTACTGTCTCAAGAATAAGTCTAAAATGATTAAAGCAATACAGGCCGCTCAATCGCTACCGATCCTAGCAAAATTAATACGTGCTTTTGGAGCGCTTATTAGCAGACCATTTTTTTCGATGACCACGAAATGAGCCATTCCCCTTCTTAAATCGTGGTGAAGGTCGGTCCAACGATGAGGCGGGTAAATGATGAGGGCTCACCACATCACCCAATGTTTTTCGGGGCAGCACCTTTTTAATGAGCCGTTCAATCCCTTGCAATAACGCAAACTCGTCTTGGGAAACCAATGACACGGCATGACCCGTCGCACCAGCACGACCGGTTCGGCCAATACGATGGACATAATCTTCAGATACATTGGGTAAATCCAAATTGACAACATAAGGAAGTTGAGAAATATCCAAGCCTCGTGCCGCAATATCTGTGGCAACCAAGACAGTCACCTCATGGTTCTTAAATTGTGACAATGCACGGGTCCGTGCCCCTTGGGTTTTATTTCCATGAATGGCGACCGAGGAAATCCCTTTTTGATTAAGACGACGTGAGACCTTATCCGCGCCCCACTTCGTACGACAAAACACCAATACCTGCTGCCAATGCTCCTGCTTAATCAAGGACGCTAATAAACGCATTTTTTCTTTTTTATCAACGGGATATACGAACTGATCAATGGCATCAACTGTTGAATTTTCAGGGGTAACAGATACTTCAACCGGACTCTGAACAATCCCTTTGGCCAACCCCCTCACTTCATTGGAAAAGGTTGCAGAAAATAAAAGGGTTTGTCGCCTCTTTGGCAATATCGAGATAATTTTGCGAATGTCATGGATAAAGCCCATATCTAACATCCGATCAGCTTCATCTAATACCAATACTTCCAAACGTGAAAATCGCACTTGGTTTTGCTGTGCCAAATCCAACAAACGGCCAGGGGTCGCCACTAAAATATCAACACCAGCTGCTAAACGCCGTTTTTGAGGGTTAATATTAACGCCCCCAAATACAACCGCGGATGATATCTTTAAAGCCTTGCCATAGGTACTAACACTATCCCCAACTTGGGCAGCCAGTTCACGCGTTGGTGTTAAAATCAGTACCTTAATTTCATGGGCATTTGATGGCCCCTTACTACGCAATCGATCTAAAATCGGTAATGTAAAACCCGCTGTTTTTCCGGTCCCTGTCTGGGCGGCCCCCATCACATCCTTGCCTTCTAAGATGGGCGGAATGGCCTGCGCTTGTATAGGGGTTGGTGACGCGTATCCTTGCTGAGCAACCGTTGACACAAGCGCCTCACATAAACCCAATTTTGAAAAAGGGTGAACACCCTCATGAACGATATCTATATTTTTCATCCTGGCAGTATAGCACATATCTCAAAAAAATAATCAATCAATACCAAAAATAATTAAATACAAAAAAATAACGCCCTATCCAAATCCCTCTTCTAATCGAAGAAAAGCGTCTAAAAAGAAAATACTTCCCGTCACCACAGTGGGTCGCTGACGACTTAAAGACTGACAGTGCGATAAATCCACTGGTGAAACCAAAGACGGGACTGATGACGCTGACATACTATTGGGCGGATCAAAGTCACACAAATAAAGTTCAGATGCAAACTCGCTCAATGTTGTTAACATCTCATTGGCATTTTTGCGGGCCAAAATCCCGGCAATCACTTGAAAAGACTGCTCGGGGTACCCCTGTCGAAGGGCCTGGACCAAGGCCCGAATGGCATGAGGGTTATGGGCCGCATCCACGATTACCAACGCTGGATCAATGACCTGAAAGCGACCTGGACAGACCGCCTTGGCAAAGCCCTGCTCAGCCAAGCGCATCTCCTCCGGCGCTAATAACGGGGCCACTGCCGCCCTTGCTAAAGCCAGGTTTTCAGCTTGAAATGAAGCCTTCATTTGATAGGTATCAGGTAATACAAAAGGCGGCTCGACCAGCGTCAGTAAGGAAGATCGATCCTGTGCATGCGCGTCGATGACCTGCAACGCCTCTGGATGCTGGTCTGCCAAAGTAATCACAGGGACCCCTTCACGAATAATACCGGCTTTTTCAGCAGCAATCTGTGCAATCGTCTCTCCCAGTAACTCCATATGATCCATATCAATTCGGGTAATCACACTCAAAATAGGCGTAATCACCTGCGTCGCATCCAAGCGGCCCCCCAGCCCCGTCTCATAAATCACATAGTCCAGCTCCTGGTCAGCAAAATAGGACCAAGACATCAAGCACAAGACCTCAAATTCAGTCAGTGGCAGATCCAAGTCCAAAACAGGCTGTAAGTACCGACACATCGCCGAATCTGAAATCGCTGTCATATTCACCTGAACCCGTTCGTTATACCGAAATAAATGGGGAGAAGTAAAGGTACCCACCTGATAGCCCGCTGCAAACAACCCATGGGCCATAAAAGATAATGTGGAGCCCTTGCCATTGGTCCCGGCAACATGTAACGCCTTGGGTAAGGGCCTATCTTTTAATCCCAACATCGAGACTGCCGATGCCACCGCATCCAGCTGATAATGGATCCCTCGACGGTATACACGGTCTTGTAAGGCTCGAATCACCGACGCATAGGTCCCTGACATGACAGTATCTCCTAAGAGGAAACCTCCAAGGCCTTGGCCCGCTCCCACAGCGCATCCATTTGATCCAAATCCAACTCAGATAACGATTGGTCCTGGTTCTGGGCCAGTTCTTCCATTTGATTAAAGCGTCGCTTAAATTTTTGGTTGGTATTCAATAAGGCAGTTTCGGCGTCCAAGCCTAACTTTCGGACCACATTGACCACCGCAAATAAAATATCACCCGCCTCATTATGATGGCCATCAATGTCATCAGGTCGGGCCTGAAGCTCGGCCTTTAGCTCCGATACCTCTTCTGTAATCTTATCCAATGCCGGGGTAATATCATCCCAATCAAAGCCCACCCTCGCCGCGCGTTTCTGGATCTTGGTCGCCTGCATAAGGGCCGGTAAACTATGAGGAATCGAGTCCATTAAGGAATCATTGGGCTTTTCATTTCGTTTGATCTGCTCCCAATTCGACCAGACTTCATCGACCCCTGAAACCTGGGTATCACCAAACACATGCGGGTGACGCTGGATCATCTTATCGGTCACCGCCGTGGCCACCTCTTCAAATGTAAATTGCTGTTCCTCTTCGGCCATATTCGATAGCATGACCACATGCAATAACACATCCCCTAACTCTTCTTTAAGATGAGAAAAGTCCCGAGACTTCATGGTATCCACCAACTCATAGGCCTCTTCAATAATATGAGGGGTTAAGCTTTCGAAGGTCTGTTCCTGATCCCAAGGACATCCTCCGGGCGCCCGTAAGCGCTTAATCACATCCACCAAGCGCTGTAAGGGTTTCATGAATTACATATTCGAGACGTTTTGAAAGAAGACATCTTTCTCATTCTCTTCAACACCTTGCTCAAAAGGGGTCTGATCCTCGTTAGATAAAATTTGGATATTGGCCGGCGTAAACAAAAAGATATTTTCCCCTACCTTCATCATATGGCCATTAATGGCATACGCCGTCCCACAAATAAAGTCTACCAGCCGTTTACTCGCCTCTGTATCTAGATGCTTCAAGTTCACAATAACGGGCTTATTTTCACGTAAATAAGTGGCAATACTCAAGGAATCTTCATAGATCTTAGGCTCCATGACCTTAATCTCTGAGGCTGGAAACGTCTGAGCATTACTACTATTCACCAACGCCCCTTTAAAGGCCTTTGGCGTGGCTGGCGTCTTAATCTTTTCTACTGTAGTTTGCTCATCCAAGGCCACCAAAGTATCATCAGCAAACCCAAAAAATGTCTTCATTGTCTCCATAAATTTCATAATATTGACTCCTTAAATATAGAGCGCCCGATCCGAATCATCGTCGAACCTGCCGCCACCGCCGCCTCAAAATCTTGGCTCATGCCCATACTCAAAACTGACATTTCGGGATAATCCTGACGAATCACATCGAAAAGGTCTCTCGCCTTTGCAAAGTACTGCAACTGCGCCTCGTGAGTATCAAGCAACGGTATTATTACCATTATACCCTCAATATTTAGATTTTGAAACTGAAATATTTGCGTCAGCTGATCCTTGATTAACTCTGGATCAAAGCCATGTTTGGCTGGATCTTTCGCAATATTTACTTGTAAAAGCACCGACATTTGCCTGCCCAATTCAGCAGAAACCTCATTAATTTTTTCAGCCAACTCAATCCGGTCCACCGATTGAATACAATCAAAATGAGCCAGCACTTTACGCACTTTATTACGTTGTAAATGACCAATAAAGTGCCATTTCACCCGATCATCATTTAACTGTTGCTGTTTGAGAATGGCATCTTGAAGCTTATTTTCACCCAAATTCAAGATCCCCGCCTTGACCACCGCCCGAATCTGATCAATACTGGCATATTTACTGGCAATCACAATCTCTGGCGGTGTTTCCGTTAATGTCTGTAAGCGCTGGGTTAACACTTGAATATTTTTTTGAATCGCACTCAATCCACTCATCTTGACCGATATTGTACCAAACTTAAGCCCCCCAAACCAAACCCCAAGATCCCAAGCCCCCGATATTAAGCAATTAACCAACAAATATTTAAAAAAACGAAATTAAAAATACTTCAATACCGTTACCTTTATAAATAAAGCCATACCAAAAAGAGTTCACCATGTCATTAAGAGTCAATCCAACAACGATCGCCCCACCACACAAGGCAACGCCAGTAAGCGACCCAAAAGTTACCTCAAAGTCCGCTCTCACCCAAATAAAACAAGCGATCTTTGACCTGCGCATCGCAGCGTCCCGAATCGCAGCTAACACTGCCTGGGAAAATTTAATTCTCATATTAAGAACCCTAGAAAAACCCGATCCCATTATAAATCAAGTCATTCACTTTAAAGATAACCATGGCAACTCACTTGCCCATATCGCAGCCATGGATGCACAAGCAAATGCATTAAAAGAATTAATTCGAATTGACGCCCCGCTTCACACAATAAATCAAGAAGGCGATACCCCTGCAGATATCCTAATATTTGATTTACACGATCAAAAAGATGATCTATTCATTGGAATAGACCCCCGCCAAACCCTATTAGAATGCTTAAACGTCATTGATTCAGAGATTCAAATCAGCACAAAGACTATCCAAAGGATAGCACTAGAACTCAGTCCAATCATAAGAGACTCAAGCCCAATCTATCCAATATATTATCCCATCAAAAACCCAGCCCTCAAAAATAGCGCGCGACTACTTGAATACACCCTCATCTCCCATCTAGAATTCCAAGCTCAAACATCTACAATTAAAGCCATTGGCATGCTATTCCAATACACCCAGTACCCCATAGAACTTATATATCAACTAAATTTCCACCAAAAAACCATCCTCTCAAGCAAACTTAAACACATTGGAATACCCCCCAAAAGCATCACCCGGTTCAACACATTAGACTGCAATACCAAAAGAGTGTACGCCGCACTACTTTGTCTATCACTTAAAAACACCCTTCAAAGCCAATGGCCCATTACCAGAACCACTAAAAAATCAGATCGATATAATGCGCAATTAATGCGATTAAAACCCCTGCTCAAAGAAGTCCAAGGTGACATTTCGATGCAAGCATTAATCAATATTAGACAAGCACTCGGTATCTCTATCCGCCAAAACCCACTCACTATCCCTCAACTAATCAATGAACTGACTTACCCAATCGCAGAGCTGCGCTAATTTAATCAAGAAAAGACATACGAAACGCACTTAAGTGATATCTACTACGACATACCCTAGACAACAAGCAAACAAAAAACCAGCACTACACTGTTATAAATTTTCTATGTTTAATATGTAAGTTTCATGGGAATGATAGTGACAAGGATAAAGGAGAAGACCCATGGAAATTTCAAGTAGCCATTCTAATAGTAAAGACCTCGCAAAACAAGTAGTCGATCATACAAGTCATATAAAACAAAAAATAGCTGAAGCAAGTCAAGCGGTACGCGCACATTTAAACGAAAAGAAGATAGACTCAGGGACATATGCATATCAAATCCTAACCTTAGTAACAGCGATCTTATACACTAGAAAGAACGGGTTAATAGATCCAAATGATTATATATTAACCCTAAAAAAAGAAATGGAAGAAGAAATAAAAAGACTACCACCAAAAAGCACTGAGTTTAAGGAAAAAGATCATACTCTAGCCACTCAAGCATGCCTCATGCAATTAGATTTAACACAGACAAGTCAAGAAAAAATAGAGCCAAGCATCACAGCAAACGGCCATGAACGTCACACACTTATCGCAGAAGCACTGTTTATATTAGATCGTCTAATAGAGTCGCCAACAAAAGAGGAGCCAACCCATTTCCATAAAATTTTTGAAATCATAGATCAAGAACCCAAGTCAGATTATGGGATTTATAAAAAAACACAAGTGGTCAAATTATACTATAATATCTTGATAAAAAAAGAAGAAATAAAAGAAAGTGAACTATACTTAGAAATAGGACCTGAAAAAGAAGCACAAATCATAGCATTAAAACAATTAATAGAAGCGTTTTGCAAACAAGCCATTCAACTCGGTCTACATTTTGATGAAAATCCAGCAAATAGTGCTAGCCCTTCCCTTTTTTTAGAGTAACTATTTCTTAACTACCCGCCCTTTTTTCACTATCACAAAACAATGGGTATTGACTTACCAAAAACCGTCCCCGATGCTGAGACCTGGGTATCATAGGCCAAAACCTGGACCCCAGATTGGGCCGCCAGGCGAAGTCCTTGGGCATACTTAGCATCAATTTCCTCAGCCGGTCGAAACCCGGCCCCATCTCCACGGTGCACCAAAAAAAACATGGTCGCCTGGGTATCAGCTTGCTGGGCAAGATCCGTTAACAAGCCCACATGCGCCTGGGCACGTTGACTCACCGTATCCGGAAACTGGACCCATCCATCAGACCCTAATAAGGTCACCATTTTCACTTCCAAATAATGGCGTTGATCATCACGTTCACTCATAAAATCCAAACGATGCTCACCCACACGCACTTCACGCCGCCAATCACCCCATCCCGATACCTCTGTAATCTGTCCGGCCGCCAACGCCGACGCCACAATCCTATTTGCATGATGGGTGTTCACCCCTATCCACGTCGAGCCATTATGAATATACTCCATGGTATACGCCAAGCGGCGCTTCGGGTTCGTTGATCGACTCAAGGCCACTTTCCAACCCTCACCGATACAACTCGTCATACGACCCGTATTCGGACAGTGGGCCGTGACCGATTCACCACTTTCTAAACACACATCCACAAAAAACCGCTTATAACGCTTCACTAACGTCCCTAAAACAAGGTCCTCAGCCATCCCACAACACCTCCGAAATATAAATTTCAATACTATCAAACTCCATCCCATAAATCAAAATGAACATTAAAAATATTTGACAAAAAAATAAATTAATTCATAATACCTCTAGTTATCCACACAAAACACAACATAGGAGCACCCTCATGAAACACGTACCAAAGACCCGATCAACAATGACTACACCACTAAGACGTCAACAACTACGAGAAGACTACCAAAACGCACTAAAAAATGCCCAAAAGGTCGCCCTAGAATGGTAAAAAAGACTACCCATTAAAAAAGACCTTGGCTCCCCTGACTCAGGTTGGGACGGCCCTAAAACAAATACAACCCCAAAAGGACAACTCTCCAAAGATGTCCTCAATGAATTAAAACGCCGCTTATCAAAACAACCCCCTCTTAAGCGTGCCTAAAAGAATCCCATCTTAAACAAGATTTTACCTTGCCGTCCGGACTGCATGGCATGGGCCACCGCGGCAGGGGCATCCCCTAACTCATAGGTTTTTTCCACTGGAATAGTGAACGGGTCCGCCACCAACATCTCAAAAATCTCCTTGTACATCCGACAGACTTTCTCTCGCGGTGTCTGGGCGATCCATCGGCTACGATTAAAGCCATAAAAACTGACATTTCGATAGATTAATAACGCGTTTCCGATCATCATTTGCTCTCTGCCCATGGCCCCATAGGTCACCAAACTACCATCCGCTTTAATGGCCTTGGCCACCTGCTTGGCACTATTACCCCCCACCCCATTCAATCCCAATCGGGCATACCCTGCCACCTCTTTAATCGCCTGACTCATATGATCCGAATACACAATCACTTCATCGGCACCCAGTGCTTTCAATGACGCAACCGAGGCATCCGAACGTACAATATTACAGGTCTTATAGCCCAACTTCTTCGCCAAATAAATCACCCAGCGACCCACCCCTGAATTGGCCAAATTCTGGACCACCCACTCCCCTTTATTGAGTTCCTGAAATTGGGTAAGCATGGCATAGGCCGTTAAAGGGTTCACCGATAACATGGCCGCCTGAGGCATAGAAATCTGTTTAGGGACCACCAATACCTCCCGATAATCTAACACCACATACTCCGCCCATAGCCCCTCCCAGAACTGTTTATTTTGAAACGGAATAATCACATGATCGTCACTATAAATCCCCTCGACTTGGTCCCCCAAATCTTCCACGACCCCCACCGCCTCGTTACCCAATCGTGCCGGTAAAGGCGGCTGTAACAAATAGCTTCCTTCTAACATATTAATATCTGCAGGATTAATCGGCGCCGCATAAATCGCCACTCGAATTTGATACGGCTTTAACGCCGGCCATTCCTCACGACGGGTCTTCACCACTTCCGCAGCCGCACCATATTCCTCATGATAGACCTGCAAACCTTCCATCAGCTAGATCACCACCTTCTCAAAATCGGCGACCTGATGATAAAGGGCAGATACTTGGGCCAAAAAGGCCAATCGATTATCCCGGACCTTATCATCCTTGGCCATAACCAACACATCATCAAAGTACGTCACCAATGCCGTTGTTAAAGGCAACAACCCCTCCAAGCGAGCCTGATCATTCGAGACCTGGTCTTGGGATTTAATATATAACTGGAACGCCTGCCACGCCTGCCGCTCCGCCTCATCAGAAAATAACGTCTCCGTCACCGACTGCTGAGCGACCTTTGTTTTAGCCAAACGTTTGACCCGAACCGCTGTATCCGTGACGGCCTTAAAGGCCTCCGCTTGGGTCTGACGAAACATCGCCAACGCCTGGGCCGAGCGTTTTACCGCCACCACATTTAAAACAGAGTCCTGAGACATCAACACCGCATCCACCACATCATAATCCAAGCCCGTCTCAATTAAGCTGCCCCGGACCCGTTGCCTCAAAAAGGACAACAACTCATCCCGATGATGCGCCTGATCGCCAAATTGGGCATAAGCTTGATCCAAAAAGGCGATCAGATCAAAGTCATAACCACGGTCCCAACAAATCATTAATATCCCAAAAATAGCACGCCGTACCCCCATCGGGTCCTTGGATCCAGTAGGAATCAAGCCCTTATAGAAACTGGCCACCACTGAATCGGCCCGGTCCGCCAAACCCAACAAAACCCCAATCTCAGAGTCTGGGACCTGATCTGATTGCGACTGAGGTCGATAATGGGCCTGAATGGCCTCACTAACCTGATCATCTTCCCCATGATGACGGGCATATAACGACCCCATCACCCCTTGCAAGCCCCCAAACTCACCCACCATCAAGCTCACCAAATCAGCCTTACAAAGGCCACCGGCACGTTGAATAAGGGCCGGATCTGTCTCCAACCCCAAATCCCTTGCCAAGCCCAAGGCCAATTGAGTTAAGCGTTGTTGTTTATCGGCCATGGAGCCCAGGTTCTGTTGATAAATCACTTGAGATAGCTGAGGTAACAAAGACGCTAAAGGTCGCTTTAAATCCTGTTCCCAAAAAAATTGAGCATCTGCCAATCGAGCCGCCAAGACCCGTTCATTGCCCTTTAAAATAGTCGCCTGGTTCTGGTCAGTGACATTATCCGCCACAACCAAAAAGCGGTTCGTTAACTGGGTATTCTCATAAATTGGAAAGTATTTTTGATGTTGGGTCATACACGCCACTAATACCGGCTCTGGCACACTCAAAAATGCGGTATCAAATTGACCCAACAGCGGCGTAGGCGACTCGGTCAAAAAGACCACTTCAGTCACCAACGCGTCATTAATATCCTCTTGCTGATGCTCCGACAAAGCGATTCGGACCCGCTGCTCACGATCGGACGGATCTAAGACCACCGAAGCCTTGGCCAACAAAGACGGTAGTTGACTGGCCTCAGGTACTGAAATTGAGGCCCCTTGAATACTGGCCGACTCAGGTCCCAAAAAGCGATGGGAATAAGTGAAGCGGTCCGCTTGGACCCCCAAAATCGATACTGGTAAAACATGCTCATCCAATAAGGCCAAGACCCAATGAAGGGGCCGAACAAAAATTGACTCTGAATCTGACCAGCGCATCTGAATCCGTAACGGCAATCGTTGAACCAGATCCGCTAAGCCCTGAGCTAATATCTCCTGACTACGACGACCTTTAACAAACTGCTTGGCCACCAAAACTGGCTTAGGGCCCGTCTCATCCACTTCCAAGTCTGACACATCCACCCCAACCCGCTTGGCAAAGCCAATGGCCGGTGGCAAAAACGCACCGGATTCTGATTGGCCAATGGCCAAAGGAGGCCCCTTAATCACCTTCGTTCGATCGTCCTGTTGGTCTTGAAGATCGATCACTGATACCACCAAACGCCGGTAAGTCCCCATACTACTGACACGGCCATAAGATAAGGACTGCTCCGTCAAAAAAGTCTGCATTTCGGTGGCCAGAGCCGCCAAAAGTTCGGTCATAAAGCGGGCTGGGATCTCCTCACAACCCAACTCCAATACAAAGGTACTCATGTGGACGCCTCCACTGGTTCACGGCGCGATAAATATAAGTCTGCACATTTCCGTGCCAAGGTCCGGATCCGAAGAATATACTGGGCCCGTTCAGAGACAGAGATCGCGCCTCTGGCATCCAAAAGATTAAACGTATGAGAACACTTTAAACAATATTCATAGGCCGGATAGACCAACTTCTGATCGATAATATGCAAGCACTCCGTCTCATAGGTCTCAAATAACTGCAATAAACGAGACAAATCTGCAGTCTCAAAATTATAATGACAGTGATCCAACTCAGACTCTTGATACACGTCCCCATAAGTCACTACCCCCGACGGCGTCTTTTGCCAAACAATATCTTTAACATGGTCTTTATTTTGAATGAACATCGCCAGACGCTCAACCCCATAAGTAATCTCCACTGATACCGGCTTACAGTCCACGCCTCCACACTGTTGAAAATACGTAAACTGGGTCACTTCCATGCCATCTAACCAAACTTCCCAACCGACCCCCCACGCCCCTAAGGTAGGTGATTCCCAATTATCTTCCACAAAACGAATATCATGCTGAGAAGGGTCAATCCCAATAGCCGCCAAACTCTTCACATATTGGTCCTGAACATCCAGAGGAGATGGCTTAAGAATCACTTGATATTGAAAATAATGTTGCAAACGGTTCGGGTTCTCAAAAAACCGGCCATCAGTAGGTCGACGCGACGGCTCCAAATACGCCACCTTCCAAGGCTCGGGACCCAAGGCCTTCAAAAACGTATACGGCGACATGGTCCCAGCCCCTTTTTCAGTATCAAAAGGCTGCAAAATCAAACACCCTTGCTTGGACCAAAAGTGCTGTAACTCAAAAATAATTTCTTGAAACGTAATTTCCGTCGACATCCTACGCCCAATTATACCCTAAAACGAAACGGGAGGCCATTCATCAACTCATCCAAGTGGTTACTAAGTTGTGGCCAAGGACGCCGCAAGGCCTGAGTAGGGACCGCAGGACAGGCCCCTTCATTTCGATATTTCAGAGGATATAACCATACCCCTTTTACCCGCCGAAAGCGTTCTATATAACGACGCGTCTCTTTAGAAAACGGGTCCGTGACACAATAATGGGCCAAAAAACCCAAGCCCCGGTAATAAGCCAACTCATAAGCCTCTGCCAAACGGTCCACCGTATCCGGCAAAATCGGGAACTGTAAAACCACCGATTGACCCTCAGCAAGCAAATAATCCAAATTAGATTCAAACTGTGTCCACTCCCCCATCCCAGTCAACAATTGATAATCGTCCGGATCAGGGGACGGAAAATACAGCATAAATTCATCCACACTCCCAAAACAAGTCGCCAGTACATCCAAAGGCAACTGGGCATTGGTCCATAACCGGGTCCGAATCCCTTCGGATTTCAAATACGCCAATACCACCCCTAACTCGCCCTTCAATAACGGTTCACCGCCCAACACATTATAGAGTTGCTTTCTAGGAAACAAATCAAAAAAAGTGCCCGCCTTAATCAACGGCAACACATTCGCAGACCGCTTCGGCTGAACCTGCCACAACGGGCAAAACCCACATTTCAAATTACACGATGTGGTAAGTTGGAGCATATACTGAGAACACAATGAACGAAGAGTGGCCATTTACTGTTAGTGTATCACATTCAATAGTCCCAACCCCTTAAGAACACACCCCTCATCAGAGCCGCTTAGTCAAAATGATAAGTCACGCCCAAGTTCATGCCCGACATAATCGAAGTCGTCCCAGAATTAAGCCACTGGTACCCGCCCCAAAGCCCTACTTTTTTAAGCTGCATATTAAGGGCAACAGAGCGATTCATATAAGTCCAATTTCCTTGTGACGCATACTTAGGCTGAGTATGATACACCCATTTGAAATCAAGATATAAAAATCGGGCCAAAAACGCCTGAAAGGCAAGAGAACAATGACCCCCTAAGGCCTGATTAAGCTTGCCATCCAAATAAGAAAGACCCAGCTGTGCTTCACCAAGCAAATATTCAGAAGCAAAACCACCTCCGCTCCCTAATAAGTACATAGAAAGGGTATCGATTTCACGCCCCTCTACATCACGATCCCGAAATTGATCGACTGAAAACAAATATGTAGAATAGGAGATTAACTCTGATATAAAAAAAGAGGGCCCCGATTCTACCCGATGATGATGACGATGACGATCATTATTAATTTGAAAACCTTGAAGCCGATCCCCTTGATAAGTAAAGTTATGAAATAATGTATCACCCCCTGTTAATGTAGAAATCTTAACCCGATTCTGACGAGATTGACCATTAAGCAACAAACGCCCATACGTGCCACGATCATACGGATACCGATTAAATCCAAACTCAAATGACGGAAAAAAGTCGGACACATCAAGACTGGGTACCCATTTTTTAGTTCGTTTACTAGTCCGAACCTTATCTTTAGGAGTAAAAAATGCCGTCTGGAATAGATTCCCAACAAGATCAAGGAAAAAACCTCGACCACTTTCATATTCATAACGGGTACTTTCTAAAGTCTGAACCTCTACTATCGTAGACTGTGCCACCAATAAATCATACAACTCTTCTCTAAATTCCTGTCCAAGAACCTCACTATAAAAGTCAAATGTCACCCCATCTAAACGGGCTCTCGTACCTCCAAATATCATCTTCGGATCTGTACCCACCTCAAAGTCGGCAATCCTACCTTGGTCACTTAATACCCCCTCTTTTTTAAGGACTAAAAATAAATCTTTTGTTGAATACTCTCCTTTTAATTGGACCCTAAGAGGAGATAAATGAACCCATTCACCCGTTTGAGCCAAACGATTCCCAACACGAATTGATGACGCAGTCACTTCCCCCTGAGGCGTTATCTTACCCTCATTAATAAAGTACTCTAAAGTATCAAATGCACGAAATTCATTATACAAACTAACCCAAATGTTAAAATCATCCGGAATAAAGGTCTTTTGAACCCATCGTGTATTCTGATCAATCACTGATACCGTCGTTTTATATCCACCACAACGAACCCCCTTATCGTCACAATCAAGATCAGAATCAGACTCATGAGAATAAGTCGCCGTCGTATTAATGGCTTTTTCAATATCAGCCACTGATGCTTGGAGAGAAACAGGCCCTATAAAAACCAAAAGAAGCCCAATAAAAACAAACCGACTTAAAAATTTCATAGCCTAAGTATAGGTAATTTTCAAAGTTTTTGCAAAGACCAAGGAGACTCAGCCTCTCTTTTCATCACAAAAAAAAGAGCTTTAAATCAATCCAAACTAAAAAAGCGATCGTCGCCATCTTTACCATCTTTAGCATCTATTTTAACCCAACCCAAAGACATTACCTGCGTCGACTGAGAGACACCTCTTGGCGGTATTGGGGCTGGCAACTGCACATCCGTTGGAAATGGCTTCAAACACGCCCCATCAATACCCCCCGTATCAAAATTCCAAGATTTCGATTTCTGGGCATCAATCAAATAGAGCTGTATTTGAACTTGATATAGTTGAGAATAAAGCCTCAAGTATAACAACGAAGACGCGTTCAGCGACCTAGACTGACGATTAAATGCAAGCGCCCATGAACTCATCTCCGTTTTATCTTCTAACTGTAACAATTGAACAACCAAACGCCTTAACGCTTCACTATTATTTTGATTAAATTCTTTTTTTAACTTTGCTGAAAATTCAGCTCTTATAACACCCAATGCCTCAAAAATATCAGCGGTTAAACTGACCGTTTTCGAGGAAGTGATTTTAATCACTGACCCTTTATCGATCTTAGGAATTCCACTAAAATAGTGCGTAAGATCCTTCAAATTAACGTGCCTGCCTCCTAATTGAGGATGACCCATCTCTCCAATATCACCCAAATCCATTCCCATGATATGTGCTGAGTTCAACATAATCGTCCAAATCAGCTCTTCATAAAGAAAAGTCTCGATTAAAGAATGTTCAAAGCTGAGCCGCTTGGTCTGTCCCAAAAATCCGAAGCCATCCCCATCAAAAAACAACAAGATACCCATTGTGGGGTATTTACTAACCCGACTTGTATCTAAAAAAGGAATATAACTTTGATGATGACTCAATCGTTTTAATACTGCATTAGATATCCTTAGACATTGACGCACTGATATATCTTGCCTCTCTTGAAGCGACAAATCCGCAAATTCACGAAACCCCTCTGAATAACAGTTCCCTCTAAACTCTAAGAAAGTAGCTAACCACATCATGATCACCTGATTAGAGGCCGTCTCAATTTGAAGCGCTTTGGTTGTTGCTGCGCCCCCGTTTTTCCAACTGCCGCCTTTCATAGGGTGCATATCAAAAAATTGATCCCAAGTCCTGATCTGCCCAGAATCAATAAGATCTAACATCATTTGATTAATCCCCCATATAGACCCCATCCTAGCAGGCTCAGAGATAAACTTTGCCCCCATTAGAATCGCATAACTTTCAGGAAAACACATTCTCTCACCATCTGGACCTATGAACTCACACTCAATACTCACAAACCCCTTCTGTATATATGCCCTAAAATATCTAGAAAATGCCTTTAACGCATCCCCCTCACAACACGGTAATGCAATGGTATCCTGAATAACCTGACGTTGAATACAATCATAAGTCAGATCAAGACCCGACTTACCAGAAACATATAAACAAGCCCGTTTAATCATTAAGTCATGTCCACCAATATTAATGATCAAATCCCCTTCACACCCTTCAAATTGTCGACTTAAATACTTATGGGCAATATCTTTACTTAAGGAACGCGCCACCCATTGATGAAATATGACATTAATATGACGAACACCAATAGGGACCGTAACCCCTTCCTCAGCAT
>PBBE01000050.1 GCA_002716485.1 Actinomycetota bacterium | reverse complement strand
CCTCCTCCTACTCCTACTCCTACTCCTACTCCTACTCCTACTCCTACTCCTACTCCTACTCCGACTCCGACTCCTGCTCCGACTCCACCTTCTACAACTACAACACCGCCTTCCCCAGCTCCCATAAAAACACCAGCCCCGCCAACACCATCGACAAATGATAGCCCTTCCCAAAAGTGGGAATCCCTTTTAAACAAAGTCAAACAACAGCACCCCTCATTATTTTTACTTTTAAAAGACTCAAAAATCACCTGCTCAGACAGCCCCAGTATCCAACTAAAACTCAAACAAGACTATCAATTTTTTCGTGAAAAACTAAACGAAGAAGGCAACAAAACCCTATTAAATCAACTCATTAAAGACACATTTGTCACTCAAGATCACTTCCAATTCAATGAAAACACCTCAAGTACACCGCCCTCTCAACCCAGCCCATCTCCGACAAGTGAGCCCCAAAAACCCGACCCCACTCCAGAACGAAAAATCAATGATATTATCGCCCTATTTGATGGACAACGCGTCTAACTAACGTAAAAACGGATTACTTTCTCGCTCTAATCCAATGGTGGTATTAGGCCCATGACCAGTTAAGACCAAGGTGTCATCTGGTAAAGACAAAAGTTGTGTCCGTATACTATCAATCAATTGTTGATGATCGCCTAAAGGCAAGTCAGTACGTCCAATAGATCCCCTAAAAAGAGTGTCTCCTGCAAGTAAAACCCCTGAAAAATCAGTCTCCTTTGAAAACTCACCATACAACTGGGCCTCAACACCTGAGAAATACCATACAACATGACCCGGTGCATGTCCGGGTGTAAATCGAACCTCACCTTGTATCTCACCTACATTAAGACCCTCTACTTGCGCCAAATCAACATCTGCCGAAGGCGGATTAGAATACCCCGACAAGCCCATAGATTGCGCATATAACTCAACTGAGTTTGCAATCATCTGATCACCAGAATGATAGTATAAAAGCGGCCGCGGCCGCCCCAACGCCTTCAACTGTGTCAATAAGTCCAACACTCCCCCTGAATGATCAACATGACAATGGGTTAAAAAGATAGTGGTAATAGTTGCCTCACCCACATCAAGTAATAAGCGCTTAACATCAGCACCAGGGTCCACAACCACGGCATCTTGCGTATCTTCATCAATCAAAACTCGGGCGTTTTGAGCAAAATCACTCACCACTCTCGTATAAATCTTAAGGCCCATCTATTCGCCTCGCTCTTGAATAGACTGAATAATATCAGTCGTGGATGAACCAGGAAAAAAAGACAGCAATTCAACACGACCACCATACCCGGTCACTACTGGATACTCAGGTAAATCTTCTAAGCGATAATCGCCCCCCTTAACATAAACATCCGGCTGAATCTTAGAAATCATTGATACCGGTGTTGATTCAGAAAATAAAACAACCCCATCAACCGCCGATAACGCAGACAATACCAGCGCACGATGATGCTCTGAATTCACCGGACGACTAGGCCCTTTAAGCGCCCTCACAGACACATCCGAATTCAACCCAACCCATAATACATCTCCCAATACTCTAGCTTGCTGTAAGTACTGGACATGACCCGCATGTAAAATATCAAAGCACCCATTAGTAAAAATCAATTTCTGACCAGCTTGTCGAATTTGATTTGATTGAAAAACAGCCTCAGAAAGCGTCAATAAGTTCATATTAGACATTCATTATCTTTTTTATAAACAATCGAATTTCATCAAATGAAATAGTAGCAGTCCCCACCTTGCCCACTACAACACTAGCACCAAGATTAGCCAATTGAGCCGCCGCTAATACAGGTACCCCACTAGCCAATAAAATAGAAAGCACCGAAATTACCGTATCCCCTGCCCCTGTAATATCAAAAACCTCTTTAGCTTGGGCTAAAATATCATGCTTTTTGCCCCCTTCTAATAAAGACATTCCTTTCTCAGATCGAGTCACTAATAATGACTCCAAGTGAAGACGTTTCATCATACGATTACCCAACATTAAAATATCCGACTCTTTATGAACATCTCGGCCTAACACCATTTGAAATTCTGAAAAATTAGGCGTCAAAATTGTGGCACCTCGATACCGTTGATACCGTGCCCCTTTAGGGTCCACCACCACCGGAACTTGATGATCACGCGCCAATTGAATTATTTTTTGACAAAAAGAATCCGATAATGTCCCCTTTAAATAATCCGAAACGACCAACACATCTACCGAATCAATTCCTGCTTGAATGCGCTCATATAGTTGCCGCATAATACCACGCGAAAACCCACGAGGATCTTCACGATCCACTCGCACCACATGCTGTTGATGCGCCACCACCCGAGATTTCAATATCGTCGGCCGCTCATCTGTCTGAATCACGCAAGATCTACCCACCCCTAACTGATCATAAAGGCCCATTAATTTATCACCTGAACTATCGCGACCCAAAACACCCACCAACGACACATCCGCCCCTAATTGATGTACATTATTAGCAACATTACCTGCGCCACCTGGTACCAAGGTTGTTTTATCCACATGACAAATAGGCACCGGTGCCTCCGGCGAAATACGAGCAACATCACACCAATGATATTCATCCAACATTAAATCACCAACCACCATCACTTTAGGTTGATGTGGTTCCATTAATATCGTATTTAATGCCTCATTAGAAAATAAAGAATCCGTCATGTTATCCTCTGATATTTTTTAACGTAAATCACCATTTTAAAACAGCCTCTATATATTGTATCCATAATAGTATCATAAGCCGCCGCATTCGACGAGAACCACTAGATCCAAGTCATAAGCTCAATAACGTCATCAAAGCAGAAAGGGCTTGAGACCGATGAGAGATATCATTTTTAACACCCTCACCTAAAGATGCAAAAGACTGATCAAACCCAGCAGGAATAAAAATAGGATCATATCCAAACCCTGAAGCACCTGAAAAGTCCGTCGCAATTTCACCCGACACATGCCCCGTTACATAACGAACATCCGTATCAGAAAAGCGAACCGCCATTACAGCAATAAACGAAGCTGAGCGATCCTTAACCCCTTCCAAATTCAACAAAAGTTTCTCACAGCATGCCTCTGATGACGCCCCCTCTCCTGCATACCTCGCCGATTGAACACCAGGAGCCCCATCTAAAGCAGACACTAATAACCCTGAATCTTCTGCAACATAAATCCAATCCGACAACTTAGGGTACGCCATCACTTTTTTAGTCGCATTTTCTTCAAATGTAGTCCCATCTTCAAGCACTGATAAACGAGTATCAAAGACCTCTGATACCGATTTCAAGGAAACATCTGAACCCAAAATCTGAGCACACTCTCTAACCTTATGTTTATTTTGTGTCATCAATAATAACTTCATCAGTAACCCTCCTTCATTCATAACATCTCAATTAAACATAATATGTATGTAAAAATCAAACCATTCAAGCATTTCCAAATAAAAGCAATAGCACCGATTAACAAAAATAAAACAAAAAAAAATCAAAATTTTAACGGAATTTTAAAACAAGACTCCAACAAATCTTAAAATAAAAAGCCCCTTTACAATCTTATAAATATAATCTATGATTATCTTATGGCTAAGAAAATAAAGATCGATGAACACGATCAGACAATATTAAAAATGCTACAAAGTAACGGACGAGTTCCGCATACTGAAATAGCAACAGAAGTTGAAATGGCCCCCTCTGCCATTTTAGAAAGGGTAAGAAAATTAGAAAAGAGTGGTGTGATCAAGAATTACTATTGTAAAGTTGATCCAAAAAAAGTTGAGCTCAATCTATCTTGCTTTGTTTTCCTCAAAACAAACTCAGCAACATGGACACCTGAGATCATCAAAAAGTTAGAAAGCATTTCTAACATCTATGAAATCCATGAGGTAAGTGGTGAACACAGTTATCTAATCAAATTATTTGCAAAAGATACTGAAGACTTATCTACAATTCTTCGTGAACAAATTGGAAGTATTAAAGAAATTACTGAAACCCAAACCACTATTGTACTTAACACCAACAAAGAAAACAGCCCGCTTCCAATC
Source organism: Actinomycetota bacterium (assembly GCA_002716485.1). Lineage (GTDB taxonomy): Bacteria > Margulisbacteria > Marinamargulisbacteria. Next base: position 11,463 of record PBBE01000050.1, on the reverse strand, counting down.
GACTTAATTAATGCAGTAAGAGGAAAGAAAAGACGTGGCGCACCACGACGAAAACCACTCCCAGCAAAAACACGTTAGTTTTATAGGAACAGACTCTTTTTCCAAACAAATCTCATCACAGGATTTAATTGGAAAAAGAGTAGTTCTATACTTCTATCCAAAAGATAACACCCCTGGCTGCACCATACAGGCCAAGGATTTCTCTGCATTGATCTCTGAATTTAAAGCCCAAAACACCATCGTCATCGGCGTGTCTAAAGACAGCTGTGAATCTCATCAAAAGTTTATCAACGCACAAGCGCTTAAAATTGATCTTTTAAGTGACCCTGATCTCACACTCATTAAGTCATTTGATGTATGGAAAGAAAAGAAAAACTTCTCCAAAACTTACTTTGGTGTCGTAAGGTCCACGTTTCTCATTGATGAAAAAGGAACCCTTATAAAAGAATGGAAAAACGTCAAATCCAAAGGGCATGCCGAAACCGTATTATCTTACATAAAGTCTTTAAAGTAACGACGCAACCCTTGCTCTGGGACCCCCATCACATTAAACATCGTTGAAAACCCCATCTTCCCTATCTTACCCAACCGAAGACGCTCTGATGGTCGAACAAAAATAAGTTCTGGGGACTCAATCCCAAGCGCTTTAGCCATATGATCAATGGCATCATAAAAGCCTCCTAACTCATCCACCAAATTGATTTTTGAAGCAGCTTCTCCAGTAAATAATTGCCCTTGTGCCACATCATATGCCTCTTCTTCCGTATAACCTCGATGCCTTATCAAACGATCAATAAAAACATCATAATAAAAAGTTTGAAACCGTTTCAACAAATGATAATCCGTATCGGAAACAGGTCGATTAGACGCACCTAAGTCCATATATCGACCTGTTTTAATCACATCCAAACTAAACCCTAACATCTTTTGAAGTTCTGAAAAGTTATAATAAGAAGAAATCACACCAATACTCCCCGTCAAACTCGATGGATTGACCCAAATCTTATCAGTAGCCAAGGCGACATAATACGCCCCTGATGCTGCCACATTACCCATAGATGCATACACCAACTTACCCGATTTTTTTAACCGTAAAATTAATCGATAAATTTGATCAGATGCCAACATACTCCCACCACCACTATTGATTCTAACCACCACTCCTCTAATACGAGGGTCCGAAATAATACGTCGAACTTGACGTTCCAAATCCGATACCCCTGACATTTTGCCTCCAAACAAAAAATTACCAGAACTACCTCCCAACCCAATTTTCCCATCAATTTCAATCACCGCAATACGATTAAAAACACGCATTAAATAAGGACTTGGCGCAGGCACAAATTGACTCAAGGGTGTTATCTGAGTCTGTAATAGCCCTACTTTTTGATTCTCAATTTGTAACCGATTAACAATATCCTGCCAATACACCAGCTCATCTACCATCCCTAAAGCCTTGGCTTTTTTAGCCGTTACCATACGACCATCCAGAACATCTAACAGCTGATCCCAGTCAATCTGCGGTCGATCCATACGAATCTGTGCCAAACTCTTCAAATAAAGCTCATCCATTAACGTTTCTAAATGAAACCGTTCCGATTCATTAATTTTTTCTGTCATAGGATTAAGGACATCTTTAAATGCCCCATGAACCACATTCACCTGAGAAACTCCAAATTGCTCTAAAACAGACTTTGCTCTCAATATTGATAAATCTAATCCCATCTGTGAGACCATCCCCAATTCAGACATATAAATCCGATCAGCAATAGCCGCCAAATAATACCCTGAAAAGCCCACCCAATTATCTACATAAATATAAACCCGCTTCCCTTTAGATTGGGCATATTGAAGCTGATCTCGAATTTCTTGAATGACACCCAGGCTCGTTAATGAAGAAGAAAATGAACCCAAACGAATCAAGTAGCCTTCACAATAAGGATCCAATGAAGATAAGCGAATCATATGAAGCAAGTCATTGGTCCCCAGTTTTTTTCCTCCCAATAAACTCACCTCAGAGCGACCTTCCACCAAAGACTCATCAATCACAAAACTTGCCAAAGACTTAGGCTTAAATAAACTATATTGATGATTCTTTGTATACAGATTCTGATACCGGCCCAAACGAATACCAAAACGATACAAATGAGACTCATCTTGAAAAGGAGACATTAACATCCCATACTCAAAACGAAAAAGTCCCGTAAAAATCGCCATCCCCGCTGATACTCGGTCATCATGCCAACCCAACTGCAACGACACCCCTTCACTCAATGCCGCATCTAACCCAAAGTGAGCCTCATACTGAGACTGGCCTGAAACCCGTTGATAATGAAGATCTGCCGCATATCGAACGCGATGAGACGGTGTCAAAAAAGACATTCCTGCCGAATACGTGGTCGGAAGCGATAACTCTTTCCGATATATATCTCGAATCATAACGCCTAATGATAACTCTGGAATTAACTGAGCCTTGATCCCCAAATCAGCACTTTGAAATGACATCACTTTTGTTAACTGATACTCGTCCGTAAACTTATAATTAATCCCATAATCCAATCCATTCCCCCCCTGAATACCCATACTTAACATCTTCACAGAGACACGTTCTCCATCTTGATGACTCATATCTAAAACCGAAAGCTGAAACGGATTGACCAACAATGAATGGCTCAACGATTTAATCTGAGGATCATATTGTCGTTCTGAGTTCTGATATGAATAAAGCAAGGCCGGTGATACCAAACCTGCTGGGTTATAAAAAGCCGCATTCGTTCCTTCTGCGACTGCCGTATACGCCGCCCCCATTGCCATAGACGTCGTCCCATAAGATCGTTTTAAAGATTGATATAGCAAACTTTCCTGAGCCATACTCGAACAAGCTAGCCCCATACATATTGCCCCAACAATCAAATACCCCCCCCTCATTCGTCTTACTCCTTACGACTCGTCACATTAACCGAGCCTGTGACCGGCTCATGAGAATATAATGGCAACACATCATTAAACTTAACCGACCCCGCCTCAGTCTCTTGAGACCTGGCATATAACGCCAACTCATAGGATGAAAGTGAAACTGGAACAACTGAAACCTCATCATTAAAAATTGACATATCCTCAATTCCACCTGCAACCACCATCACTGGCTCTTTGAATCCAGAAAGCACCCTAGTTAACGCCGATGTTTTAATTGAAAATAACTCACTCACTTCACGAATACCTCCCTGATACCCCCCAAACAATTGAATATTTAATTCTGTTCTTCGGCCAGGAATCACCCCTAAAATCAGCCCTTGCATACCTCGATAAGAGCGAAGCAAAAACGATAAGGTACCTAAGGAATATAACGGGCAAGATAAGGTCTGTGCCAAACTTTTAGCAGTCGTAACGCCAATCCGAAGCCCCGTATAAGACCCCGGCCCATGAATAACGGTAATCCCTTTAATATCCTGAACCGATCCTCCTAAGCGATCACACAAATTCACAATTTCTTGCATCACCTGCTCTGAAAGACCTGTTTTGACTTGCCAAGAAACACCCATGAATTCATTCTGCTCACTAAGTACGCCAACTGAAAAAGGTTGAATGGCTAAATTAATCCCTATATACATAGCTCTATTATACAAAAATCCCTCCCAAGTGCCAGCCTTTTCATTGCCATAATCCAAAATCATACGATTAAAAAGAGTCTCTACTACAAGCTATACCCAAAATCCTTATATCTTAAACATTGATTTTTTCTCATCCAAGCAAGGACTTCTATTGAGTTTAAGTCACCCAGGCCTGAGACTCCCATTGATGAAAGCGAGCAAAGCTAGAAATAGGATCCATCACAGGCAAAACCTGTTCACGAACCTTAACATATCTCAGATATTCAGACACATCAGAGACCACCCCTACCCGCTGCGCCATCATTGCGGCCATACCAAGAATCTCTGAAGAAAATTGATCATATGAAATCAATGGAAACTGTAAAATATCTGCTAAAAACTGCATCACCACTTTCACCTCTAAAAATGGACCTTCAACCACTAAGCCTTTTAATAAAACCCCCATTTCTTTTTCTATATTCACCACTAACTGCTTCATCAAATAAACCAATGTCTCAAGATACGACTGTGCAATTTCTTCAATTTGAGTCTGATCAGATATCCCTATTAAATCCATCTTAATATCGCCAAATACATTCTTATCTTTTTGAGCTCGAAATACAACCTTTGCAACCATATCAAAAGAAACACTAGCTAACAAATCAGATTGATCAAACAACGTCCCCTTCGACAAAAACGATGGCCATTTGGGCAATCTCTGATCCCCCATGACCAAATAACTAGGGTCTTGAAATACTGAAAAAGGCACCCGAGATAATGGCTCCTGACACAAAAACCCTGACCCACTTTGAACAAATAACCGCGACTGATTCGAGGCCACGGTCAACATAGCATCTCCCAAATGAAACAGTCGATTTCCAACCGCTTTAGCCTGATCCACATGACTTAATACCACAATAGGGATCCCATCAGGCAATGAAACAAAACGACGCGTAGTAGATGGCGAATTCTCTCCCTGATATATACCTGGCAAGCACTGAGCAGAAAGGCCAAACTCTGCTAATAAAAGAGAATCCCAAGCCCCCTTTTCCATATTAAATAACCCCGTCTGTTGCGCCAAACTCATATCTAACGCACTCGCTTCTGTACCTGACAAATTATATAAAATCCAGGACTCCACCGTTCCAAAACAACAACGCCCCTGCTTTTTTGCAACACTAACCTCTTCCACTTCCTGACTCATCCACGACCATAAAAGCGCATCCATCTGATCCGAAAATGCCACTCCTGATACCTGGTAAATATGCTGATCTAATTGAGCACTCTTTAATTGCCGCTGTCTCAGCTTAAATTGCCCCGGCTGTTTCATGATCGCCGGACATAATACACGCCCCGTCTTAGGCTCCCATGCTAAACTCGCATACCCCCTCCCTAAAATACCGATACCCACCACATGAGAAACCTGCCAAGCCTTCGTTTGAAAAAGACCATGAATAGCAGACCGACATGAATATAATAATTGAAATGGGTCATATTGACGCCATGATTTTGGGCCAGGTTCTGTTCCCAAAACCACCGTACTCTCACGACATAACTGACCCTTCATATCCAACAAATAGGCTCGAGTCTGAGTCGCCTCTAAATCAATAATCAAAAATGCTTGTTTTTTAACTCGTCTGGGCATATTATTCCTCTCTAAGTCCTATCATAGCACTTTGCCTATTTTTACCCAATATAAGAGTGTCATAAGATCCCCATTCGATCCTTATCTTCCTCCACCCAATAACTCTATTAGGGCACCCAAAAATAAAACACATATTGCCTATAAAAAATAAGATCCTTATAATAGTAAAAATAAACTTAGCTCAAAAAGGAAAAAATCATGATTGAAGTTGGACTCATTGGACTCGGAAATGTCGGTCAAGGCATTCTTAATATTATTCAAGAAAATCAAGCACTGCTTACACAACGAGTAGGTCAACCCATCCATATCAAAACCATTATGGTAAGAGATCCCAAAAAATATAATCATATCGACTTTGGTGACAGTAAAATCACCACTCAATTTTCTGACTTAATTAATGACAATGAAATTAAAATCATCGTCGAAGTTATCGGAGGGGAAACCCCTGCTTATGACTATATTTGCCAGGCCCTTGAACATGGAAAATATGTAGTCACAGCCAACAAAGAAGTCGTATCCAAACACCAAAAAACCTTTTTTGAATTAGCAAAAAAACATCAAGTTGACATTTACTATGAAGCTGCCGTTGGCGGTGGAATCCCCATTATTCGATCGTTAAAAGTCGGCTTTTCTGCCAATAAAATCGAATCCTTACTCGGCATTTTAAATGGAACTACCAATTACATTTTGACCAAAATTGAACAAGATAGCCAAGAATTTGATGTGACCTTAAAAGAAGCCCAAGAACTAGGCCTTGCAGAAGCCGACCCTAGTATGGATATTTCTGGACTTGATGCCGCCCATAAACTAGTCATATTAGCAGCGGTTGCCTTCAAATCAAACATCCAAGTCAAAGACGTCTTTTATGAAGGCATTGAAAATATTACCTTAAAAGACATGAAATATGCCAAAGAACTAGGCTTTGCCATTAAACTACTTGCCCTTGCCAAACATGTCAACGGCAAACAACTCTCATTTAAAGTCCACCCTACCATGATCCCGCTCTCTCACCCATTGGCCAATATCCATAATGAAATGAACGCTGCTTATCTTAAAGGAAACGCTGTAGGAGAAGCACTCCTATCTGGAAAGGGAGCCGGTGGCTCTCCAACTGGATCTGCCATCGTCTCTGATATTGTAGACATTGCCTTTGACCATACCCAAGATGTAAACCGACGAAACTTAGAACCTAACCTCAAAACAGCAGATCTATGCCCATTTGAAGACACTGACTCCGCCTTCTACATTCGACTCAAAGTCAATGATCATCACAGTGTTCTTGAACAACTATTAGGTGTGCTAGCCAAAGCAGAGATTAGTGTATCCAAAATTCTTCAAAAAGAAATTCAAAATAATATTGCTGAAATCGTCATTATCACACACCCAACTAAAGAACACCAAATGGCCCAATCTATCAGTGAATTAACAGACATTGATACTGTCAAAAAATGTTGTTCGGTTATCCGAGTTGAAGAACAAGTCTAATTAAGAAACAGGCTTACACCGAACCCCATCTGCCGTATCTTCAATAAGTAACCCAAACTCAGAACGAATTTGATCACGAATGGCATCTGCTTTTTGAAAATCTTTATTTTTTTTGGCCACACGCCGCTCTTCTATAAGGGCCGCTACCTCATCAGATTGATCAAGATCACTTGGGCGTACTGATATCCCCAACAGTGTCAATAACCGCAAAAGGACCCCCGTTCCACACTGACACTTATTAATCAGTTTCACCATATCAAAAATAATTCCCAAGGCTGCCGCTGTATTTAGGTCATCATCCATCGCTGTAAAAAAAGACGCTTCTAAGGACTCAAAGGAGGTATTCTCTGAGACCACATCAAGGGGATACCCCGCGTCCACCACACTCTGAAGTCTCGCATATGCCTGATTCACTGCAGCTAATCCTTCTATTGAAAAATTCAATGGATGACGATAATGAGTTTGTAATAAATACAAACGAAGTACGGGCCCAGAAAACTGTGAAAGCAATTCTTTTATTGTATAAAAATTATTTTTTGATTTAGACATTTTTTCATCTTTAATCGTAACAAACCCATTATGGACCCAATAGTTTGCAAAGGGCTTCCCTGACCCACATTCCGACTGAGCAATTTCATTTTCATGATGAGGAAAAACCAAGTCTTGCCCTCCCCCATGAATATCAATGGTATGGCCTAAATGACACATCGCCATTGCCGAACACTCAATATGCCAACCCGGCCGCCCCTTCCCAAAAGGACTGTCCCAAAACGGCTCTCCTGGCTTTGCTGCTTTCCATAAAACAAAATCCAATGGATTCCGTTTATTCTGATTCAAGTCCACCCGAGCCCCCGCTTCAAGATCCTCTAAAATTTTTCCAGATAATGCCCCATAAGAATCATATTGAGTGACATCAAAACATACATCACCTTGCGCCTCATAAGCCACCCCTTTATCAATTAATGACTGAATTAAATCAAGCATCTCATTAATATGCTGAGTTGCTTTAGGGTATATATTCGCACGTTGAATCCCCAAGGCATCCATATCTTCAAAGTACGCCTGAATATATCGCTCCGTTAGTACTTGACAATCCTCTCCTAACTGAGCAGAACGATTAATAATCTTATCATCAATATCCGTAAAGTTTTGAACATAGGTGACGTTATACCCTAAATGACTCAAATAACGACGTAAACAATCAAAAACCACATAAGCCCTGGCATGACCGATATGACATTGATCATAAACAGTCACCCCACAGACATACATACTCACATCAGGTGCAGATTGAGGGACAAATACTTCTTTTTTTCGTTGTAACGTATTATATAACTGCATAATCGCCCCTTAAGAAAACTGCTGATCAATAGACGGAAAGACCAAAGACTTCACATCCGATTGAAACCCCGACAACGCCGTACGAATCCGATCTGTTAGCTGATCATAAGGGCGAACAAAAGACGGTGCATCTCCAAAGCTCATCCCCAACACATCCTGAGTCACTAAAATTTGCCCATCACAATACTGCCCTGCTCCAATCCCAATAGTAGGAATATCCACCAAAGATGAAATCCGCTGAGCAACTGCCGATGGAACCATTTCCAATACCAATGAAAAACACCCTGCCTTGGCCAAAGATTCTGCCAATCGACATAATTGATCCACCTGCTCCTCACTTCTTCCCTGAACCCGATACCCACCCAATTGATGAACCCCTTGAGGCGTAAACCCAATATGCCCCATAACCGGAACCCCCATCTGAACCACCGATTCAAAAACACTCACATCCATAGAAACAGCTTCTATTTTAACTGCCGCTGCCCCACCCTCTTTCACTAAACGACCCGCATTTCGCTTCGCATCATCCACATTAACTTGATAACTCATAAAAGGCATATCCGCCACAACCAAAGATCGCTTAGCACCACGACATACCGCTTGGCAATGATAAATGATCTGATCTACGGTCACAGGAAGCGTCGTTTCATGTCCTGAAAACACATTCCCTAATGAATCACCGACCAAAATCATATCCACACCAGCCTCATCTAAAAGCCGACCAAAATAATAATCATAGGCCGTTAATACCAAAAGTTTTTCTTGGTCCCTTTTTTTCTGAAGAATATGTGACACACGAACTTTTTTCATAACCCTATTTCCACCTTAAAAAATGACGCAACCGCTCTTTCATCACACCAAAAGATGCTTTTCTTTGCTCAGAAACCCCTTCATGATAAATGGAAAACAAACGAAACTCTAATGTCTTCTCATCCAGACTTCGCGCCATTTCCCCATTTTCAACTAAAGAAATATCCCCCGTTTCTTCTGAAACCACCACAATGACCGAATCACTTACCTCAGAAAGCCCCAACGCCGCACGATGACGAGTCCCCAAACGACGATCGGTATCTACCATATCCGATAAAGGCAAAAAGCACCCCGCCGATTCAATACGATTCTTTCGAATAATCACAGCACCATCATGAGTCGGGGTCCCTTGAAAGAACAATGTTGCCAATAAATCTGACGTAATCACCGATTGAATCGGAATCCCTGATTCCATATACCCTCCCAAACTCACTCGATTCTCGATCACAATTAAGGCCCCTATTTTTTCAGTTGATAATAACGATACGGCCTTTAAAATATGCTTTACAATTAGTGTTTGTTTCTCCTGATCTGACTCTAAAGACGGAATTACAAAACGTTCAAGTGCGCCAACCCGCTCTAAAAACCGCCGTAATTCTGGTTGAAAAATAATAATCACTAAAATAATCAATACCGTAGTTAGTTCCCCCATCATCCACTTAATGGTCTGTAACCCTAAAAAATGACTGGCCAAAAAGACCATCATTATCAAAAAGAAGCCTTTGATTAAATTAAATGCATGGGTCTGCTTCAGCCATACTAAGAGTCGGTACACAATCCAATAGACCAAACAAAAATCCAAGACCCCTACAATGGCACTATAGCCACTTTGTAACACCAAAAGAAGCGTCGACATCAAGACGACTCCTCAATCACATCATGCTGAATTAAATGCTCATAGGTCTCACGTCGAATCAACGGGAAGCTTTTCCCTTCATTGACCATAACCATAGCTGGACGACAACAGCGATTATACGTTGAACTCATAGAGTAATTATACGCCCCTGTGGCATAGACCACAACAATATCCCCAATAGCGGCCTTAGGTAAGGCCACATTTTCTGCCAAAATATCTCCCGTTTCACAAAATTTACCTGCAATGGAATAAGACTCCTTATCCGAACTCAAATCGCCCATTTGAACCAAATCAAACTCATATTCAGCCTGATACATAATCCGCCTTGGATTATCCGCCATTCCACCATCCACAAACAAAAAGGTCTTCACATCTGGAATTCGTTTCACTGCACCCACTTGATACAAGGTCACCCCTGCTGAACCTACAATAGATCGCCCCGGCTCAAATAACACTTTGGGTATTGGATAATCAATCTTCTGACACGCCACTTTAAAACGTGCTAATAATACCTTTAAAGATCCTGTCACATCAAACCCTTCGTCCCCCTGCAAATAAGCAATCCCAAACCCACCTCCAAAATTCAACTCAGTAACCTCACAGCCCACTTGCTTCCGAATATCGATTAAATACTCTACCATCACATCCACTAACTTCTCATATGGCGTTGATTCTAAAATTTGAGACCCAATATGACTATGAATACCCAAAAAGGTCAAATACGGATCCGCTTGAATTTGTTTAACAGCAGGAATCAATTCTTCTCGCTCAATCCCAAACTTAGATTCCGCCTGACCAGTTTGAATATGCTGATGAGTATGCACTTGAATTTCTGGCTTAACCCTCAACATCACATAGACTTGCCGTTTCTTTTCCAAAGCCAATTGCTGAATCAGGGCCAGTTCCTGCATATGATCCACCACAATTCGAGTGTCATTTTCAATGGCCAAATCCAGTTCAACTTTAGATTTATTATTCCCGTGAAAATAAATTTGGTCTCGCTTCACACGACTCTTTAACGCCGTATATAACTCTCCCCCAGATACCACATCCACGCCCAAGCCCTCATCCGCCACTACATTTAAAAGGCCAACATTATTATTCGCTTTAGACGCATATAAAATTAAGCTTTGGTCAATCCATTCCGAAACTTGCGTATATAAACGACACTGTTGGCGTACCGTGGCTTCATCAATCACATATAACGGGGTCTGATACTGTGCCACTAAGGATTTAACGCTCACCCCACCAATAAAAACGTCTCCTGCATCCTCTTTTTGAAATGTCATTAATCCGTGACTCATCTGCTATCCTTGGTCTTCTTTCATCTGAACCACCACTGGTATCAACGGTAACTCATCCTGCCTCACTTGAACATAAGAAATAATCACTAACTCATCGCCCACTTCCCCTTTTCGGGCCGCCGGCCCATTTAAACAAATCTGACGAGAGCCTCTAGTCCCTTTAATAACATAAGTCACTAATCGTTCTCCATTATTCGTATTCACCACATGTACTTGTTCGTTTTCAATTAAATTGGCCTGGTCCATCCAATCCTCATCAATAGTAATACTGCCTTCATAAAACAGCTCTGTCTGTGTCACTTTTACATAGGCTAACTTCGACTTTAATACAGTTAATATCATTAATATCTCTCCCTACACGTCACCATCATCTTGATAAGCAGGGCCCTTATCAATAATTAAGACCCCATTCAAGTGATCCATTTCATGCTG
>PBBE01000049.1 GCA_002716485.1 Actinomycetota bacterium | reverse complement strand
TTTTTTTCTTTAATTTCTGACAGGTAATTTCTTTCACTTTATCATACATCAGGCATATTCCTCCTCAATAACTTGGCATAGATGGATCAATTTTGCTGGCCCATTCTAAAATACCACCTTCTAAATTATACACATTCTCAAAGCCAGAATCTAACAATATTCGAACAGCCTTAGCACTTCGAGCCCCAGACTTACAATGAACCACATATACTTGCCCTTGATCCAATTCACTAAGCCGATCTTTGAGCTGACCCAGGGGAATCAACTTGGCCCCTGAAATACAACAAATCTCTTGTTCATGAGGCTCTCGAACATCCAATAATTGAAAAGGTGAATCTGATCCTCGCTTTTCATCTAACTGATGAACACTTAATGCAGGAACCTCCTCGTTAGCAACTTGGGGCCCAGCAGGGGAACAAAATTGCTCATAGTCAATCAAGGTCATCTTCTCGGGCGCAGAACATGCCGTACAAGACGGTAATCGTCGACACTTTAATTCCCTAAAGCGCATCTTCAACGCATCATATAAAATTAAACGTCCTGAGGCTACGTCTCCTAAATTCAATAACACTTTAATCACTTCATTCGCCTGCAAAGACCCTATCACACCTGGCAATACCCCCAACACCCCACCTTCTGCACAAGACGGAACCAATCCAGGTGGCGGCGGCTCAGAATACAAGCAACGATAACAAGGGCCCCCTTTATAGTTAAACACTGTTAATTGACCTTCAAATCTAAAAATAGACCCATAAACATTGGGCTTTCCTAAGATCACACAGGCATCATTCACCAAATAGCGAGTCGGAAAATTATCAGTCCCATCCGCAATCACATCATAAGGCTCAAATAGTTCTAAAGCATTTTCCGAACTCAATCGTTCTTCAATACAAATGACCTCAATATACGGATTAAGATCCAATAAACGGGCTTTGGCACTTTCTAATTTAGACTGACCAAGGGTACTAGTCCCATGCAAAATTTGTCGTTGAAGGTTGGATTCATCCACCACATCAAAGTCCACAATTCCTATCCGACCCACTCCAGCCGCAGCCAAATATAACGCCATTGGAGAGCCCAATCCACCTGCCCCTACTAACAAAACTGACTTTTCTTTAAGCATCTCTTGGCCACTCATGCCTAACTCAGGCAAAATTAAATGCCGAGAGTACCGATTAATCTCGCCTTGAGATAAGCCCATTAATATCCCCCAGCAATGGAAGGTACTATAGAAAGCGTCTGGCCATCTTTAATGGGGGTATTTTGATGATCCAAGTACCGAATATCCTCATCACCAAGATAAATATTCACATATTTTCTCAAAGATGTTTCATCCTGATACAAATGATCTTTCAAGTCAGTATACTGAGTTACCAACGCCGTTAATAACTCCCCAACAGTCCCTTCTTGATCAATTTCTACTTCATCTTGTCCCTTAGTATACGCCCTTAAAGGGGTTGGGATCATAATTTTTACTGACATTGTCTTCCTCCAAATTCAAATAGGACACCATTATACCCTGTCTCCTACAGGGCCGTAAACATCACAATCCACACAACAACAACTTAATCATTCACATGAAGTGCTTCTTCAATAAAACAATGGGTCTTCGTATCTAAAACAAAACTATTTAACGTTGATGGCTCGCCCTTTTGCACCGATAATATTAAATAAGAAAATACCGGCCAAGCTGCCTTTAAATCCGTTTCTGAAGGCTGAGCAGGATGATCCGGATGGGTATGGTAAAACCCTAACAATGAAACCCCTTCTTGTTTAGCCTGACGCTCTAACCTCATATAATCTTGTGCTGTAATCTTAAAGCGTCGGTGACGGTTCTCTTCTGATTCATTTTCCAAAGGAAGCACTTGATGGGTAATTTTACGCTGATCCTGAGGGTCAATCACCCCCATCAAAGCCCCACAACATTCTTCAGGATACGCCCGCTGACCATGGGCCTGCATCTCATGCAAATGGGTTGTCGATATTATAATCATCATCACTCCAAAAAGGTTCTTTTAAATATTTAAATGCATTATCCGGAAACACCGTCACCACCGTCCCTGACTCAATAGACTCACAGACCTGAAGCGCCGCATATAAGTTGGCCGCCGAACTGGGAGATAACATTAGGCCTAAATGAGTCGCAGCAGACTTGGCATAAGAAAAGGCATGATCGGTGGAGACCACCATATGTTCATGGGCCAAATTCGGGTCATAAATACCAGGAACAATGGCCGTATCCAAATGCTTCCACCCTTCCAAGCCATGCATGGGAGTATCCGGTTGAACCTGAACACAAGTCACCCCATGATCTTGTAAAAACCGAGACGTCCCTACAAAAGTCCCTGACGTCCCCACCCCACAAACAAAATGGGTAATCTCACCATTAGATTGGCGATAAATTTCGGGTCCCGTACCATAATAATGGGCCTTCCAATTATCTTCATTATTATATTGATCGGGACAATAATACATATCAGGATACGCTTTAAGTTGTTCCTGAACAAAGCGTTGGGCCCCATCCGTCCCTTCTAATGGAGACGTATAGTGAATCTTAGCTCCAAACTGACGAATCATTAGCTTTCGTTCCGCCGTGGCATTCTCTGGCAAGGCCAGCTCAATAGGCACACAATAACTGGCCCCCAACATGGCATAGGCAATCCCTGTATTTCCACTGGTGGCATCCAATAAAACCTTATTACTTAATTTCCCCGCTTTTAATGCCTGAACAAAGATCCGAGTCGCTGCCCGATCTTTCACCGAGCCACTGGGGTTATACCACTCTAACTTGGCAAATAAACGAACAGATTTAGATTTAAAATACTTAATCTCGTATAACGGTGTATTCCCAACTAAATCTGAAACCACCATCAAAAATCTCGACTAAGAAATCCGATAAGGATCCAACAATGCCGAACGATCTAAAGAAACCGCCTTCGCATTTGCTGCCAATAATTCATCGTCATAACAGGGCTTTTCTTCTTGATAAAAGACCCCAAACACATCCGGAACATGCTGTGCATGATCAAGTGCACCTTGAAAATCATACGGTGAGTGTTCAATTCGTTTCGCATCTTTGGCCTTGGCATCTTCAACTGAAACGCCATCCTCATGGGTCAAAAAAGTAATCCAATTGGATTCTTTATAGTTCCAAGCCGCTGGATTATACTTCGGGCAACGCTGGGCCACATGAATAAATGAAAACCCGTGATGGTCATAAGCGCGTTCCACCGTTTCCAAAAAATGAGACCCCAGCCACTCTGCTGTTGAGGCCACAAATGACGCCCCCAAACTCATGGCAAACATCACCGGGTTAATCGGATCTAAAAAGGACCCTGTTGGCTGAGATTCCGTCTTCAAGCCTTTTCGGCTCGTGGGAGAAGTCTGGTTCTTGGTTAGCCCATAAATCTGATTATCAAATAATAAATAGACACAATTAAAATTCTTTTTAATCCCATGCATCAAGTGATTCCCACCAATACTTAAAGAGTCTCCATCCCCTGAATGAATAAAGACCTTTAACTCAGGTTTGGCCAAGGCCACCCCCATCGCAATGGGCACTGCACGCCCATGAATCGTATGAAACCCATAGGTATTCATATAATGAGGAATACGGCCCGAACACCCAATCCCAGATATATTAACCACTGAGGCAGGGTCCAATTGTCGATTCACTAAAAACTTTCGCAATCCTACCAAAATAGAATAGTCCCCACATCCTGCACACCAGCGTGGATCATCAGACTTCAAATCTTTCATTTTTACTTCTGGTTTTTCAATAACATCACTCATGATCCCATCACTCCTTTCACCGCAGATACGACATGACTCGGGTTAAGAGGTCGACCTGTCGCATCATTCACTAACCCCTTCACATCCACCAAGGTCTCCGAACGAAGCATGGTCGCAAAAGGTGTATTCTTCATTTCATCACCATAGGCCGTTTCAACGGTCACCACTTTCTTAAACTGTTTAAAAATATCCGCCAAATGATTAGATAACGGATAAACCATCTTCAAACTCAACCCAGAAACCGAATGTCCGCCTTGTCGCAACGACTGTATCGCTTCTTGAACCACTCCTCTGGAGCTTCCCCAAGCGACCACCAAAACATCGCCTTGATCAGGACCGATTAACTCAGGTTTATTTAAAGCACGACGCACCTGATGTACCTTTTCATTTCGCACCTGATGAGACCGCATATTACTTTGAGCGGAATAAACCACTTTACCAGACGAATCCGTATTGAGACCCGTCACACGACGCATCTTACCAGGCTCACCAGGCAAAGATTGATTATCTTTAACCATCTCAATATCATCACTTAGCCGCTGTAAGCCAAAATGTGCCAATACATCATCCCGAATATCCGACACCTCAGTCATTTGATTAATACTTAATTCCTGTAAAACCTTATAACTCACCGATGTAATATAATCACTTAAAATAATCACAGGAACCTGTAACACTTCTGTTAAATACCTCGCCACATGAGGCGCATAAAAGCAATCTTTAACATCTCCCACACTAATCACCACTTTAGTAGCATCACCGTGAGACCCATAAATAGACGCAAACAAGTCAGATTGCTCTGTTCGAGTTGGCAACCCCGTAGAAGGTCCTCCTCGTTGAACATTAATGACCACACAAGGGACCTCTGAAACTTGAGATAAACCAATAAACTCTTGCTTTAACGATAACCCAGGCCCTGATGTCGCTGTAAGTGCTGGAACCCCCGTATAATAAGACCCAATGACCGTTCCTATGGCCGAGATTTCATCTTCTGCTTGATGAACGACGCCACCATAAGACGGAAACAACTTGGCCAAGGTATGTAAAATCGATGAAGCCGGTGTAATGGGATACCCTGAATACAACTTAAATCCTGCATCAATAATGCCCAAACTCATGGCCATATTCCCATCTAATAACACCGCATCTTTCACTGGTTCTGATGGGCTTAAGTTCAAGGTAGATAAACCCAAGGTCTCAAATAATGCATACCCTAACGAGATTAACTGTAAATTTTGAGCCAAAATATCATCCGAAAGCCGTGAAAAGGTCTTACGTGTTTCCGATTCCACCAAGGACACATCCACTTGAAATAGGCCACCTAAAACCCCCAAATACAGCATATTTAATCCCCTACCACCTAAGGACTTCATCATTGCCTGAGCCTCTTCAGGAACGACTAACTGACATAAGTTCAAATCCTTATTTTCAACACTAGCAATCACCTCATCATAGGCCACTTTAGCCCGTGCTGACTGCCCCATATCTAAAACAACCTGACAATCAGCGCCATATTCTTCATCTTCCAAACGACGCTTAAGTAAAATTTCGTGCTCGACTAACATGAAGTCTGAACTAGCACCAATATTAGTAATATCATGGCCACCAACCCGAATAATCACCCCAGACAATGAATAAGGGGTTCGTTTAGGGGGACTAATTTCAGCCGGAATAATCGGCTCAATAAAAACCTCGTAGCCCACCTTAGCCAAACACTTTACAAAAATATCCCCTGCTTTTTGAGCCCCATTTCCAGCATCCATTAATAGTTCTATTCGCGTGGTCTCTTGCTTACTCATTATTACACTCTCATTAGTCAAAAAATAGTCAAGTTTGACGTGCCATTGATCCGACACTTATAATTAACTTCCTATTGTACAATAAAGCACAAGTAAAAAGAAGGGCTAATTCATGATCAAATCATTAAAAAAACTATCATGGTTTTCAGGTCGAACAGGCCCCCTCTTGCTCATTATTATGGATGGACTAGGAATCGCCAAGCCTAGCCCGGGAAATGCCGTCTATCATGCCCATACCCCTTATTTAGATCGGCTTTACCAGTCTGCACTATTTACCAAAATTAAAGCCCATGGCACTGCAGTAGGAATGCCCACAGATGAGGACATGGGAAATAGTGAGGTCGGTCACAACGCGTTAGGTGCCGGTCGTATTTTCAAACAAGGTGCCAGCCTGGCCAGCGAGGCCATTTCCTCCGGTCACTTATATCAAGGGTCCACCTGGAAAGACAGTATACAAAACTGCCGTCATCATAATGGCTGTTTACATTTCATTGGCCTTTTATCTGATGGCAATGTTCATTCCCATATCCATCACTTACTCGATATGCTCACTAATGCCCAAAAATCTGGCATTACCAAAGCACGCATTCATTGCCTCTTAGATGGCCGAGATGTAGAAGAGAAAAGTGCGCTACGCTATATTGAACAACTAGAATCCCACTTAAATCACCTAAACCAAAGTGGTAGCGATTATCAAATCGCATCTGGTGGCGGCCGAATGAGCACGACGATGGACCGTTACAACGCCGACTGGGACATGGTCAAACGAGGGTGGGAGACCCATGTCCGAGGCATCGGGCCTGCCTTTAGTAGCGCCAAAGAAGCCATTCGCTTTTATTATGACGAAGATCCCAATCGTATCGACCAAGATTTGCCCAACTTTGTCATTCATCATGACAATACCCCGATCGGTAAAATTCAAGACGGAGATAGTGTCATATGCATTAATTTCAGAGGTGATCGTGTCATTGAGCTATCGATGGCATTTGAAGATGACCACTTTGATTACTTTGATCGCGTCTACCGACCCAAGGTCCATTATGCAGGCATGATCCAATACGACGGTGACCGACACATCCCCACACACTTTTTAATCGACCCGCCCCAAATCGAACATCCTATCAGTGAATATTTATGTGACTTAGAGCTGCGCTCATTGGCCATTTCAGAAACGCAAAAATACGGCCATGTCACCTACTTTTGGAACGGAAATCGATCCGACTACATTAACAAATCCCTAGAGACCTATATTAATATCCCATCCAAGACCATTCCCTTTGATCAACAACCTGAAATGCGTGCCTATGAAATCACTGAAAAGACCATTGATTGTCTAAATTCTCAATCATTTGACTTTGCACGTGTCAATTTACCCAACTGTGATATGATCGGTCATACGGGTCATTTTGAGGCCGCAAAAAAAGCCACCGAAGTCACTGACGAATGTGTCAAAGCAATGGTAGACGCCAACAGTAAATTAGGGGGGATTAGTGTCATTCTTGCTGATCATGGCAATGCAGAAACTATGTACGAAATCAAAAACAATACCCGCATCAGCAAACCCTCCCATACCCTAAACCCAGTCCCCTTTATTATTCATGACCCTGCCTATAACCACGAGTACCAATACCGCAACCTCCCCGAGCCAGGCTTGGCCAATGTGGCCAGCACCCTATGTCACTTATTAGGCTATAGCGCCCCTACTGATTACGAACCGTCATTAATTGAAGCCAAAAAATCAAGCCACACATCTTAAGTACTCGCACATATATAATATTACTACCCCCCATCACCACCATTTAACGATGATCATGATCATGATAAACTAAATATAATAATTACAACGCACTCACAGATATAAAAAAGAAAAGGATGTGGCACTTTGAATAATAGAACAACACTAGCAGTCGCAGTAATGGGAACAATCGCCCTAAAAATACTACACTCACAGCATCATTTAAATAATCAACTTAATCGCTTATCAAAAAAAGTAAATGATCTTATCAAAGATCAGTCCCATACAGATCAAAGAACCGTCTCTAAATTAAGCGAAATCACCCAGAAATTAAACCAGCACCTTCAAGAAGTCAACCCAAAAAAGGTCCCTAAAGAAGAAATCAAAGCCCTCCATTTAATTCAACGCATAACAGACCCTCTTTCAGGACCATTAACTCTATGCAAAATCACTTTAGAAGACGTAAAGTCTAAATTCAAAATGTATATCAATACACATTTAAAATCTGAAGAAGCCGAACTTTTCAGACTATTACGTCAAGACTCATTAAGTGAAGAAAACTATAATCGAATCACTACCCTTATCCAAGAAAACCCCATTCTTGTATTTGCAAAACAAAAAGAAAGCAACCTCTCGCCATTATTTTATGCGGTATCAAAAGAGTTATTAGCCTGCACAAGGTTATTCATCTCACATGGCGCTGATATCAATGAAAAAAGTAGCGAGTTTACCGCCCTTGAAATGTCAATATCTAAAAATAACACCTCACTAATAACCCTATTATTAGAAAATAATGCAAGCGTAAACAAAGATAAAGACAAAACAAGCTCCCCGCTAATCATAGCCATTTTGGAAAATAACGACCTCATGAGTGTGATTCAATTATTACTAGATCAAGGCTGCATACCCACAAACGATGAAATTGCTTTTGCACGGCTTAAGTACAACGAAACAACTGATAGTAATACAAAAAAGACCCTTTCAACGGCAATCACTTTACTTGAAAGCAAAAAGAACCCTACAATGCCGGAATCGGAAAATTAATCCCTGTTTCTTTATTTTCATATTCAAAAAGTGAAGTTTCAGGATAAAATGATTGAATCCGTGAAACGGTTTGATCCACAATTTTTTTCGGAACAGAGGCCCCAGAAGTCACCCCAATACACTGTTTATCTGTCAGCCATTCTGCTTGCAATTCATCCGCCATATCAATAATATATGACTGAACCCCCTCTTGCTCTGCCCGTTCTTTTAATCGATTACTATTCGAGCTATGAGGCGACCCACAAACAATGATCACATCACAAAACCTAGCCAACTCTAGTACCGCATCTTGACGGTTCTGAGTAGCATAACAAATTTGAGATTTAGACGCACTTTGTATATGAGGAAACCGTTGTTTTAACCGCTCAATAATCCCCTTTGTATCCGAAACAGATAGCGTGGTCTGAGTCAAATATCCCACTGGCCGATCTTGAGCAATATCCAATTGATCCACATCCTTAATATTTTCAACCACAAATAATAAATTCTGATCCACATACCCTGAGGTCCCTATTAACTCCTGATGCCCTTTATGGCCAATTAATATTGTCTGTACACCTCGCTCTGAAAAGCGCATTGCCGCTCGATGAACCTTCGTCACCAAGGGACAAGTCGCATCTATCACCCGAACCCCACGTTGTTTAGCCAAGCCATATTGCTCTGGCGACGTTCCATGGGCACTAAAAATAACCACTTCTCCAGAAGGAACCTCATCCAAACATTCAATAAAGACCACGCCTTTGGCCTCTAAATCCATAATAACCATCGTATTATGAACAATATGATGACGCACATATAAAGGGGATCCAAACTTTTTTAACGCCAACTCCACCACTTCAATGGCACTAGCAACACCGGCACAAAAGCCTTGGGTCGCAGCTAAATGTATTTCCTTAGGTTGAGATATAGACGAACTCATACACGACTCCTTATCTGCCTTTTATAGCACAGTAAGCCCAAGTATTCAAATCCAAAAATCCAAGCAAATCCCTAAAAACAACAGCATCTGATATATAATAGACCCACGAAGTACGCCTCTGGCCGTCGTGAAGCCTCGGTCGAGATAGAACCGAATACCCGTCCAAAGAAACCATAACCCAGCCCCAATATTTAAGCCCCCCACTAACCACCCCAAATATGGCACAAAAAATAACAGCCCTGCAACAAAAACCAACACCAATGTAAAAAATATAATCAATATTGCAGACCAAATCCCAGTGGGATCAATCCCTGGTAACATCTTCAAATTTGCAGACCGATATGAATCTTGATACATCCAAGCAATGGCAAAAAAATGGGGTAACTGCCACAAAAAAAGAACCGCAAATAACACCCATATCGGCCAAGAAAACGATGTTGATACCGATATCCAGCCACATAGCGGAGGCATGGCACCAGGAATCGCGCCCACAAACGTATTCAACCAAGAAACCCGTTTTAATGGCGTATAAACAAAATCATATAAAAGAAGCATCCCTAAGCAGCCTAATAATAGTTCAAATTGCCGAGACAGGATCAACATAACCCCGCCAAAAAACAACAAAATCATCGCAAACAATAACACCTGAAAAGGCATCAATTCCGCCGAAGGTAAGGGTCGGTTCTTGGTTCGCTCCATTTTTTGATCAATATCTTTTTCCAATAAGTGATTTAATGCCGCGGCACAACCCGAGATTAACGTAAAGGCCAAAGTAGACCAAATCAAATGAAAGACTAAAAATGGCCGCCCTAAAACGGCCATGGAATACCCCATTAAAAAAGTGAGTACTGCAAAAAACAAAATTCGAGGTTTGGTTAAACTAATATATAAAGAAAATAAAGATCGACTTTCCATAAATCCTATCACTTCACCCTTCGAATAATTTTAGGCTGACTTTGACGATAAGGCCCCGATACCCGTTCAGTAACGGGTCGAGCTTGACCCCCTGAGAATTTACGAATACGACGATCCAGCTCTTGAACACGATTCTTTAACGCCCCCATCGATTGATCCCGATCTTGTAAAGAACTTGAAAGAGACGACAGTAATTGCGTCAATGTATCATCAGATTCAAC
Source organism: Actinomycetota bacterium (assembly GCA_002716485.1). Classification (GTDB taxonomy): domain Bacteria; phylum Margulisbacteria; class Marinamargulisbacteria. Next base: position 17,103 of record PBBE01000049.1, on the reverse strand, counting down.
TTGAGATAAATAAGATAATTTTAAATGCATTTTAAGTTGATCCAAATAATTAAACACCTCTTCTGACTTCTGCACTTTTTCAAAAGTATCCATCAAGTAACCAGACGCCGCTTGCTTGTGTTCATATTCTTGATAATATGACTTTTGTAAGGCCAACGCTTGAACATCCTGGTTCCATTGTGAAACCAGTCCTTTATAACGATTTTCTTCTAAATACCACTGATCTTTTTTACAAGCAATCATATTCTCAAACGCCTGCTCTCTTGCCAATAATCGTTGTTCAAAATGAGCATGCCGCGCTTTCCTGTCCTGATTAAACTGTTGCTTTTCCAATCGCAACACCGTATCAAACTCAATACGAAACATCAACACCCCTTCTTGATAAACCCGTTCTTGTTCTTTAATATCCATCTCAGTTTGCTTTTGCTGGCGCTTCATCATCGATTGCGTCTGCTGTATCCATTGACGATGTAATCCACGTAGTTGTCTCATTTCAGCCATGACCATCGTTTCTTGCTCCATATAAACCACCTGGGCCTCATCTTGGGCCAATTTAAACGCCCGTTTTAGTGAGAGTATTTCTTTTTCATTGTCATGACGATCTTTCTTAAACATAGATTCCAAGTGCAAAGTCATTGATGAATAGCGATCCTTAAGGGTACTTAACTCCATATTCAGCTGTTGCTTTTCATTTAAAAGCATCTGTAATATTTGTTTCTTTTCCAGCTCAGTCTCATCCAAAATTCGTGTTTTATCAAACATCAATGCACGACGTTTTTGCGTCATTTTCAACTCTGCCTCATCCACAAAAGCAGCATATCGATTCGCTTGCTGACGAATTTCTTCATCAAACTCATTTTGCTTCAATGCCAAGGCCTCATCTAAAGACTGTTGCGCTTGCTCATATTGAATCACCATTGTCTCATGGTCTAATTTAATCCCAGCAACTGCCTTTTCACGATTAATGGCATTTTGACGAATCTGATCCTGAACCATCTCTTCATAGCGTAACTTCAACGTCTCAAGGGCCTTTTTATATGCCGCCTGCTTAACCTCATACCCATGTAGCTGCTTATCCTGGCGCATTTTCAGTTGGCCCAACATTTTTTCTTTAATCTGCTTAAGTGTATCCGCTAACTGAACCCGGTCAACCCGCTGTTCGATAACAAACTGATTATAATGTTGTTGAATTTGTTGCTCTTTTTTAGATACCAAGTCAGCATATCTAGACTCTAACGACAAAACCTCAGACTGCCACTTCGCCTCTAATTCGGTCTTCTTTTCTTCATATTGATTAATCACGACATTCATCTGATCATCATATTGGCGTTCTTTTTCATCTAACTCTGCTTCGAGTCGAGACTCGCGTTGCCTTAAATGCCCCAATAACGTCTGTTTCTTTTGACGAATATAAGCGGCGGCTGTATCTCGTTCATTTTGAATCTCATCATTATCAACTGCTCGGCGCTTTTGACATTGTCCTTCAATATCTTTTAAAACACGAGCATAGCGATCTTCCATTTGTTGTTGTTGGTCACTTAAAGAAGACTCTAGTTCCTGCATACGAGACTTAAGTTCAGTTTCTTTATCTTGATAAGTTGTTTCTAGTTTTTGAAGTTCCTGTTCATAGGCGTTTTTTATCACAGATTGTTTCTCATCTAATTGACTTTGTCTTTTTTGTTCAACAGTGCGCCATTTATCACGCGCTTGTTTAATTTCAAGACTGGCCTCATATCGTTGCATCTTAATTTCATCCCGACACTGACGGTACTGTAAATTAATTTGTTGATCTACCTCTGATTGCTTATCACGCAAATAAGTCTCCATTTTTGCTTTCTGGGTTTGAAGTTGCGCTTGAAATTGATCCGACTTTTCTTGAATATGACGTTCAAGGTCTTGCTGACGTTGGGTTAATGTCTGCAATTGGGCAACCGTCCCCTTAATTTGATACATTCGCTGAAGGTGCTCCGATTCAATCTGAACGGCTTTTTTAACCTCTTGATATTGCTGATATTTAACCAAAAAATGCTGCTCCAAATCCCCTAAGGAGCCCATCAAGTCTTTTCTCATAACCAAAAAGTTACTTTTGATTTGGTCTACTTTCTGTTTTGACTGCTCAACAGGCGACACAATTTCAGGTGAAGGAGTAAAAGATGGGTTCGGGTTAGAAGGTACTTTTTCTGAGTTTTTCATATACCTTTATTATACCTTAAATAAACACAATGATTAAAGGAAAAGTATAAGACTATTCAAATACCTTAAATATCAAAATTAATCTAAACAAAACCCTATAAACGTCGCTTATATAATTTTTTTACGATTCTATTAGTGATCAGATGAGCCACCATGACCTGAATGAACATCACCATCAGTCATCGGGCGCACTGGAGACTTTATATTAACAACATTAGCTTCAATCTCATAAATATCACCACGTGTTTCAACGTCAGCCACGGTAAAAAATATAAATATAGAAAAAAACAACAAGCTCCCTGCAATACACACCTTAATCACAGGAGAATCCCACTTAACCCCCATAAAAAACAAAATGACTAAGGTTGCCTTAAACGTGGCAATCAACATCGCAATCAAAATATTCAACTGAGGTCCAAAATCAAAAATAGCAAACTTAGCAACCACCACCGTCACCACAGTCATTATCAACAAAGTAATAAAGGTACCATAATAAAACTTAACAGGAACAACAAAATGATCTGAGTGATTATCCTGACTCATATAAACTCCTTAGGTAATTAAATATAATAACGGAAATAAAAAAATCCAAATCAAATCTACCAAATGCCAATATAATCCCACCATCTCCACTGGCGTATAATACTCAGAGTGAAACTCACCTCGTTTTGCACGCCGAATCAACCAAAATATTAAGCCCATCCCTATTAACACATGAAGGCCATGCAATGCAGTCATCGTAAAATAAAGACCAAAATATAAATGTAATGTTTCAAATGGAGCTGCCGCATCAAAAAACTGGGCCGGCAAATACCCATGATGAAACTTAGAGCTATACTCAAAGTATTTCACACACATAAACATACCAGCAAATATAAAGGTCAAAATTAAATACCGTATCGTTGCTTTCTTTTGACTTGTCTGAGCAGAACGAACCCCCATCGCCATCGTAAAACTACTTGCAATCAATACCAAGGTATTAAGTGCCCCCATACGCCAATCCAACAACTCACTGGCATATTTAAACATTTCAAAATGTTGCATTCGAAAAATAATATAAGCAACAAACAAGCCGCTAAAAAATAAAATCTCTTGCGCTAAAAACGCCCACATCCCTAACTTACAGGCATCAAACTCCTGCTTGGCAGATTCAAAGTGATGGGCAACGTCATGGGACTTAAACTCAGTAGATAAACTCATGGAATTGGCATCCTTTCATAATCATAAGGGTCATGTTTAATCACAGGAATCTTCTCAAAATTTTCCAATGTCGGCGGTGACGAAATATGCCACTCTAAAGTTAAACCACCCCAAGGGTTATTTGGAGCAGGCTCTCCCTTTCTTAATGATCGTATAAAAATATACGCCACCAATAAAAAGGCCGCTAACAACACCCAGCTGCCAATGGTCGAAATAATATGATACGGTTGAAACTGATCAAGATAGGTATAATACCGTCTTGGCATCCCTTTACTTCCCATCAAAAACTGAACAAAAAAGACCCAATTAAACCCAATAAAAATTAAAACTGCCGCAAACTTAGCCATGGGCTCATTATATAATTTCCCGGTCATTTTAGGCCACCAATAATGCAGCGCTCCCAAAAAGGCCATCACCACACCCCCCATCATCACATAGTGAAAATGAGCAACCACATAATAAGTATCGTGTAAGTGGACATCCAAGGACAAAGACCCCAATACGACGCCAGTAAAGCCGCCTACCGAAAACATAAACAAAAACCATAAGAAATACAAGAACGGCGCCGTAATAGAAATGCTCCCCTTATACATCGTCGCCAACCAATTAAACACTTTAATGGCCGATGGAATGGCCACCAAAAACGTAATTAAGGAAAATAACATATTCGCAAAGTACGATTGACCACTTACAAATAAATGATGCCCCCACACCACAAAAGAAATCGCCGCAATCGCAATAGAAGAATAGGCAATTAAACGATACCCAAAAATATTCTTCTTACAAAATGTCGTCACTAACTCATTCATAACCCCCATCGCAGGCAATATCATAATATACACCGCCGGATGAGAATAAAACCAAAAGAAATGTTCAAACAAGACCGGATCGCCCCCTAAGGCAGGATCAAAGATGCCCACCCCAATGAGTCGTTCCAAGGCCAACAGCAGTAAAGTAATGGCCAATACAGGCGTTGCCAAAACCTGGATAATAGCAGTTGCATATAATGACCAACAAAATAAGGGCATCTTAAACCAAGTCATCCCTGGCGCTCTCATTTTATGAATAGTAGCGATAAAGTTAACCCCTGTTAAGATCGATGAAAACCCTAAAACAAAGGCCCCCAAAACAGTCATAACCACACTGGTATCCGAGCTAATCGAATAAGGCGTATAAAACGTCCATCCCGTATCCACACTTCCCATAAAAATAGCAGCGACCATCATCAAGGCCCCTAAAAAATAAATATATAAGCTCAATAAATTTAACCTGGGAAAGGCCACATCTTTAGCCCCAATCTGAAGCGGCAACAAAAAATTACCAAAGGCTGCCGGTATGGACGGAATAACAAATAAAAAGACCATTACTGCCCCATGCAACGTAAAGACCTGGTTATATTGCTTCGCTGTTAAAAGAAGTTTTTCAGGTGAAAGCAACTCAAATCGCAATAAGGTCGCCATGAGCCCACCAACCAAAAACCCCAATAAAATCAACCCTAAATACATTAAGCCAATACGCTTATGATCTAAGGTGTATAGCCAACTTTTTATCCCTGAAGAGGCTTTATAAAATGACACATTTGAATTTGAATGATCGCCCATAAAATGTCCTTCCTATTTTAATGTCTTAATATACGCAATAATACCATCAATATCTCGATCACTTAACAATCCGGCATAAGCAGGCATCACCGGTTGATAACCACTCACTAATTTAACTTGAGGGTAAACAATACTTTCCCGAATATAGTTATCATCCGCTGTAACGACCTCTCCAGACTGCAAATTCCGATCCGAGTTAAAAAGGCCTTTCCAAGTCGGCCCTACCATATCAGTACCATCAATCGAATGACAAGTATTACACGCTTTAGACACATATAACTTCTTTCCTAACTCATCCAATGGAATGGACTCATCTTCACTTCCTGCCAACAACCACTCCTGGTAATCAGGCTCACTTAACACCCTGACAATACCAATCATTTCTGAATGACCATCGCCACAAAACTCTGTACAAAATAATTGAAATACACCCGGCTTAATGGCTTCAAACCAAAGGGTACTGTATCGATTCGGAATAATATCACGCTTGACTCTAAAGTTAGGAATAAACAAGCTATGAAGCACATCAGTAGCCGTCATAGTCAATTTAATCGGCGTTGAAACAGGCACCACAATCTCATTCAAAGCCTTCATATTTAATTCAGGATACTCGACTTCCCATAGCCATTTTTTTGCCACCACCTTAATTTCTTGGGCATCTGGTGGCGCTATAACGAGGTCTAAATAATCCCGAAAACTCCACGCAAATAAAATCATTAACAACACAAAAGGAATAAAAGACCAAGCCAACTCTAAACGCACATTATCCGTCACATGGCTCTCAGCCTTCTGATTAATTGCAGAGCGCTTATATTTAATTACAAAGTATAAGCCCACCAAAAACATCGCAACAAAGATAACCACAGAGACCCACATCGTCACTGAATATAAAAAATCCACCTTAGTTGCCATGCTTCCTGCCGCATCAGGAAACCAGATATTACCGTGTTCTACTAAACTTTCAACTTGATCTGCCATATTGATTCCTTCTTATTGCCCTTACTAAAATAATTCCCATTACGATGATGGTTACCACACCGCCCAGTTTCATTAACTGCTGGGCTGCCTTCACATATTTTTTTGACTGTGGATCATAATTATAACAAAACAATAACAGCTTTTCTACTGGTGTCACATTTCGCCTGCCCAAGGTCTCCAATACGGCCATTTTTACATCAAACGAAGAATAATCCAAGCCATATAAATATCGCTTAACCACCCCATCCGGCGAAATAAAAATTAATCCTGCAGAATGGGCAAACTGAGATGTTTTTTCATTATAACGATACTTAAATCCCACGGACTCAGCTAACTGAGTAATCGGTTCACTTTGACCGACCAAAAAATGCCAAAAAGGACGCATTATATCGCCATGGTCCTCTGTCATATATCGCTCTTTAAATGTTCCCGCCAATTCAGGCGTATCCTTCGGATCCACACTCACCGTTACCACTTCAAAGTCTGTTCCCAATTGGGCCGTTAAGCCAGATAGCGACTTCATAATGCCAGACACCACCATATGACACAACATTGGACAGGAATAATACGCTAAATTTAATAGGACCGCTTTGTCTTTAAAAAAATAATCCTTCAAGGACACCGCATTACCATCCTGATCGATAAATGGCAACGCCAAAGGGATCTGTGTCTCTAGATGCTCATCAATGCCAACCTCTCTTAAAGTTAAAGGAATTTCTTCAACCGCAGAAAGAGACCCTGATATAAAAAAGAAACAAGAAAGAAAAAATACCAGCCACTTATTGCCGCTCATCAACGATATCCTGCATCGCAAAATCAATAGGCACTTTCACCAAAGTACGGTCAGCATCTTGATACCGAAGGGCATTTAACTCAGCCGCCTCATAATCTCGAAGCTTATCCAATGGAGTCGAAAGAAGAATGGCTTCTTTTTTGGTAAGACTCATCGATAGTTCTGCCTTATAATAAAAGATGGCAAAGATCATGGTCCCAAACACCAAGAATGCGGTAACTAATAAACTCAAAGATATAGTCGGTCCATGGGGTTCTTGTTTATCATGCATGATTTCATTAACAGCACTCATATGACTCTCCTAATAGTTCTTAAACTTTAATGACTCATGTAAGCGAGGATCGTTACATGGGATTAAATTAACACGATTCAACCGTTTAAAGAAAAACGCAAAATAAAACGCGCCCATTGCAATTAAACAGGTAATATCTGCCCATTGAAGATGAAAGCCATCTTTAAAAAATGTAGGATTAATCAACCAATATACATCTACAATATGAATAAAAACAATCCATAAAGCCATGCCACAATGAAAAGGCAAATTACGCTTGGCATGTCTTGACATAAAGAAAAGAAAAGGAATCGCAAAGTGACCGACCGCTAATAACACCGCCACTGAATTCCAAGAGCCATGAAAATGTTCTGCAAACCATACCGTCTCTTCAGGCACATTGGCATACCAAATTAAAAAAAACTGACTAAACGCGATATAAGACCAAAACACATTAAACCCATAAAGTAATTTACCTAAGTCATGATAATGTTCCACCGATACAATGTTGGTCAACATACCATATCGCCTTAATAACATATACATCACAGAAACGACTGCCAGACAACATACAATAGACCCCGCAAACATATACAGTCCAAAAATAGTTGAATACCAGTGAGGCGTCAACGACATCACATAATCAATAAAACCAAAGCTCTGTGTCACCGCATATAATAACATCGCAACAGCTGAGATCTTTTGTAAGTGAAGGGTTAAATTAGGGGAGGTATCCGTATCTTGGTTAACACTATTATAAAAGAAGCGATTAGATAGCCAATACCAAATCCCAAAAAAGAAAAAAGACCGAATCACAAAAAATGTTGAATTTAAATAAGGCAATTTAATTTGCAACAACGGATCCTGAGCAACGGCATCATGATGACTCCAGTGATATAAATCATGAATACCAAATATAATAGGAATAAAAAATAAGAACATTAAGCCCACATTCTTCATCATACATTCAGGAACACGCCGAACCACAACACCCCACCCTGCGCGAGTTAAATACATAATTAAAACAAAAAATAATGATCCCAACGTCAAGCTCAAAAACACCACAAAAGAAGTTAAATAGGCGGGATAAAAATGATGAGGATCCTGTAAATAAAAAAAGATAGAAATCAAGGAAAACACAGCCCCTACAATCATTAATCGATTTGGAAGTAGGCTTCCAAGCAATGTATTCATTTTTAAATCACTTAACTGAATCTTCACAAAAACTCCTTATTTCAATTGATTTTTCAAGTCTTTAGGTAAGGTTGAATAGGGACTATTATAAGCACGCTGTAAGGCCCGAACATAAGCAACTATGGCCCAACGATCTGACTCATTTAATTGATGTGCATAACCCGGCATCGTTCGAATCCCATTGGATACGATATCAAATAACTCCCCGTCTGACCGAGAGCGGGTTAAAGACTGTGTAATATCAGAGGCAATCCAACCACGCTTCGCAATTAAGCTTTTAGTGCCATTCCCTGTTTGCGTATGACATACTGAACAGTAAATATTATAGCGCTCCTGCCCACGCTTCATCACGTCCATATTTAAGTCCATTGGAATATCATCAACCCAAGCACCCGTACTAGTTTTACCTTGATAAAAAACAGGGTCTGCTTTTAAAGCGCCAGGTCGTTGATCTAGTTGTCTAGCAGACACGCCTGATCCAAATGGAACCGTATCTACAGGCGGCTTACTCGCTTTTTCTTGAAATTCAAACTGAGGTCCCCAATCCATATTGGGATTCAAATGAATCGGCGTTTTATCGGAGCGAATACCTCGACAGCCGACCATTAAACTTAAGGTAAGACATCCTATAATAAGCAATATTGAACGAGATTGATTATTCATAAATTTCCTCAATATTCTGTCCTCCCAACTCATTTAATACCTTTAATGTCGTCTCTTTATTTGCATTTTTATGAGTCATATCAACCCCTAATATAAAGGCATCAGACGTAACTCGAGTAAAATTAGAACTTCCCAACAACGGATTATATAGCTTAGGTAAGCCAATTAATTTAAACATTCCAAACACACAGGCAAACGCCGAAAATAAAACCATTAACTCAAATGTAACCGGCACAAATGCATAAGAACTAAACAAAGGCTTCCCACTCACAATAATGGGGTACGCTGAAACTGCCACCCAGGTTTGTAATCCAAACCCTCCCAACAAACCCGCAGCACCGCCACACAATACCAACCAAGGTAACCGCGACATCTTAAGTCCCATGGCATCATCCATACCATGGACCGGAAACGGGGTATATGTATCCAAATGCTCAATGCCAGCTTCACGGGCCTTTTTAACGGCCGTCATCAAGCTACCCGGAGAATCAAATTCAGCAATGACATGCAGCAATTTCTTTCCCATATTAATGCTCCTCTCCATAATGAGGATCCGCCTCAGGCATCACCGCTTTCACTTCTGAAATAGCAATGATAGGTAAAAACTTTAAGAAGATCATAAAAAGGGTAAAGAAAAGACCAAAGGTCCCTATAAAGGTACAAACATCTACCCAAGTCGGTGTATAGTAGCCCCAACTCGACGGTAAGAAATCACGATGAAGCGATGTAATTGTAATCACAAAACGCTCAAACCACATCCCAATATTCACAAAAATAGAAACCACAAACATCACAGGAATACTCCTCCTCAATCGTTTAAACCAAAATAACTGGGGCGAAATGACATTACAAGAAATCATAATCCAATATGCCCAAGCATAAGGGCCCGTCGCCCGATTAATAAATGCAAAAGCCTCATATTTATAGCCGGAAAACCAAGCCATAAAAAACTCCATTCCATACGCGTAGCCAACCATCATCCCTGTGGCCAATATAATCATATTCATACATTCTAGATGATGAATGGTCATGATGTGTTCCATCTTAAATAGTTTCCGACAAATAACCATTAACGTCACCACCATAGCAAACCCAGAAAAAATAGCCCCAGCAACAAAATAAGGAGGAAAAATAGTGGTATGCCAACCCGGCAATTGAGACACTGCAAAGTCAAAACTAACAATAGAGTGTACCGATAACACCAATGGCGTTGCCAATGCCGCCAATAATAAATAAGCACGTTCATAATGTTGCCAATGTCGATTGGCGCCTGTCCAACCCATAGCCAAGATCCCATACCAAAACTTCTTCACTTTGGTTTTGGCTTTATCTCGAACTGTAGCCAAGTCAGGGACCAGTCCTACATACCAAAATAATAAGGACACTATAAAATAAGTACTTACCGCAAACACATCCCATAATAATGGAGACCGAAAATTAGGCCACATACTCATAGAGTTAGGAATTGGAAATAACCAATACGCCACCCAAACGCGTCCAATATGAAACGCAGGAAAAATCAAAGCACAGATGACGGCAAAAATCGTCATTGCTTCAGCAAATCGGTTAATAGCAGTTCGCCACTTTTGACGAAACAAAAATAAAATGGCTGAAATTAAGGTCCCTGCATGACCAATCCCAACCCAAAATACAAAATTAACAATCGCAAACCCCCACCCTACAGGATTATTGAGTCCCCATACGCCGACCCCTTCATAAACCAAATAACTCAACATCGCTACCAATAAAAGTAATACTGAAAATGCTGCTGTAAGTCCAATTTGCCACCACTTTGGCGGTCGACCCATTATAGGTTGAACCACTGTATCTGTAATCCCTTTAAAGGTAGCATTACCTTGAACCAGTTCAACACGTTCTAATACAGTTTGATTAATAATTGGTTTATTCCTTAACATTAATTACCCCAACACTTTCTTTATATTAATATTTGGATTCATTACACTCGCCTTATAACTAGTCCGCGCTTTTAAATGTAATTGCTCTAAAATAGAATAGGTCAAATTTGAAGACTTATCAGTAGACACTTTTGATTTCTTATCCAAAATATCGCCAAAAGAAATGGCATCCGCTGGACATGCTTGTTGACAAGCCGTTTTGATATCTCCATCCTTATATGTCTTTCCTGATGCTTTCAATGTTGACTTTGTTCCATTAATTCGTTGAATACAAAAGGTACATTTTTCCATCACACCACGCATTCTCACTGTCACATCCGGGTTCATCATTTCTCGAATGGACCCATCAGGTTCTCTAAGATAATCAAACATATGAACTTTTTTCTTCTTAACAGACTGAGGATTTCGTTGATTATGATCAAAAAAATTAAAGCGTCTCACTTTAGCCGGACAATTATCTGAACAATACCTCGTACCCACACAACGGTTATAGACCATTGCATTTAACCCTTCAGAATCATGTACCGTTGCTGCCACCGGACATACTTGCTCACATGGGGCATTTTCACATTGTAAACATGTCACAGGCTGAACCACCATATCAGGGTCATCTTGATTCCCTTCAAAGTAGCGATCTACCCGAATCCAATGCATCTCTCGGCCATTACTCATTTCATCTTTACCGACAATGGGAATATTGTTTTCAGATTGACATGCAATGGTACAGGTATTACATCCGGTACACTTAGCAAGATCAATAGACATCCCCCATTGTAACCCCTCATCATAAGAAACTTCTTCATATAGTGACTTTAATGGTGGTGGAGCAACCTCAGGCAGTTCACCTTTTTTTGCAAAATGAGGGTCTTTCTTATATTCTTCAAGGTCAGCCTCTCTAAATATTGCACGCCCCTCCATACTCCCATGCTCTTGAGACGTCACTAATTCATAAGCGCCTTGACTCTTCTTAAACTTAGCATTTAATAAATACCCCATCGACCCAGTACTCCGTAAAGGGTACACATCAACACCGGTTCTTTGACCAATTCGGCCAACCTCTTGACGACCATAGCCCAAAGGCAATGTGACACTAAAGTCAGCATGACCAGGTGCAATAAACACAGGAATCTGGACCTCTTTAAGTCCCACCGTAATCCCAAGAAGGTCCCCTTTATTGACCCCTAGCAACATTGCAGTAGATTGACTCATTAAAGCAGCATTATCCCATACCATTTTAGTCACCGTATCTGGCAACTCTTGCAACCAAGCATTATTAGCAAATCGACCATCAAACAATTGCGTAGATCTAGAAAACACAATCTCAATATCATCTCGAGCACTACCAAGGTTAGGTGCTAATTCAATTTTTGAGATAAAAGAATCTAATTTCACAGATTGACGACTTACATTAGTTGGCTTAGTTGGGCCAGAAACCACCCCGTCATGTAACCAACGTCGCCATTTAGATTCAAAATCTACTGAATAAAAACGGCGCCAATATTGTCGAGTTAGCGCATAATCACTTTGTTCTTTTCCAAAAAACAAGCGAATAAACTCTAATACAGCTAAACTATCCCACATGGGCCTAATTAACGGCTGAACAATCGATAAACTTCCATCTCCAGACTCCACATCACCCCACATTTCAAGATCATGCTTTAACGGCACCACCCATTTTGATTGTTGACTCGTTTCATTAAAAGATTCTGTTAAATGAATAACCTCAGGCACTTGCGATAAAAGACGAGAAAATGATAGGTCAGAAGGCGCATTATATACAGGGTTACCTCCGATGACACATAGGGTCCTCACTTCCTCTTGCTGAATCATTTTAGATAAGCGTTGAATGGACCCAAGGCTATCTTGACCCACAAAAAAATCGGACTCTGCTGAGGGTGATCTAAACAAAATAGTCTTATTAAAGTTATTTAAATAATAATTAAGCAATAATACCAACTGATGAACCTTCTCAGACTGTCTAGATCCTGCTATCAACAAACTTTTCCCTTGGTTTTTCAAAAAGTCTGCAACAATTAAGTCAATAACATCATGATCAAAATCCAATGGCGTCTCTAAAATTCCCTTACGACACATATTAATAAGCTGTGTTGAATTAGGAAGCGACTTCTTTCTAAGAAAAGACTGTAAAAATCGCCATAAGAACCCCTCCATCTGACTCGCTTTAATTCGAAAACGATGATCTGCTTTTCCTCCAGTAACCGTCATATGAGGCTCAAGCACATAGAGTCGATTCATATTATTAGAGGCTGAATCACGACGCGCTATAAAAGACTTAGTATATCGAACCTGATTCTCATGAATGCCTAAAAAATCAGAATCCAAGGACATCACCACATTCGCTTGTTCAAAATTATAGATACGAGATCTATGTTTGCCTGTAAAGTCATAGTCAACAGACTCAAGAACATCTTGATTAAATGGCTCATATCGCAAAAATGTCATTTTAGGATATTTCTTCTTAAGGTGAAACAAAAAATAACTCAAGGAAGGAGATACCTGTTTATCCATCAAGAAAACAACCCCATCCCCTTTACTTAACGCCAGGTCCTTTGACATGGATAAAATATGATCTTTAAACGCGCGTAGGGAAGCAGGTTGAGCGTTATTAGAAACCGTCTTCATTCGATCAGGATCATAAAGATCTAATAACCGAGATTGATGAAATACATTAGTCGCACCCTGACTAGATGAATGAAAAGGGTTGCCTTCTATTTTGATAGGCCGCCCAGAATAACTTCTTACCAAAACACCGGTAACATCCCCAGCCACATTTAATGACGTTGCATAGTATTGTGAATGACCCTGAGTCACATTTTCAGGCATCTTCGCATAAGGAACTAAGGTCTGTTTAGGACGACGAATCCCACAACCACTCATCCCCGCCAAGCCTGCCGATGCACCCATCAGCTTTAAAAAGGAGCGTCGAGAAACATCATTAAGCTCACTAGCCCCGTCCTGAAACTCTCGATGAGTAAAGTCTTTAGAGGACGGTACCCCATTAAGACTCTCAATACTTCGCCAATATGTTTTAGGTTTTTTTATCGATGACATGCTGAACAGTCCTCTCTTGGATTTAAATGATATTGTGCTCTTAACTTTTTACCCAAATCTTCCCTAGATTCATCCGTTTCCCAATCCATCTGTGTCACAAACTCACGAGGACGCAAATTAGGCTCCGGATTTCGATGGCACTCTAAACACCAGCCCATACTTAATGGCTCTGTTTGCCATACCACTTCCATCTGATCAACACGGCCATGACAATCCACACACCCCACCCCTGCATTCACATGTCGACTATGATCAAAATAAGCATGATCAGGCAGCACATGAACATTGACCCATTCAATAGGCTCATCATTCTCATAATGCTCCGTTAACTTTTGAATATGGGGGCTATCTGTCTTAATCTGTTCATGGCAATTCATACAAGTTTCAACAGGAGGAATATTCGCATGGGCTGCATTTTCAACTTCAGTGTGACAATAACGACAATCTAAACCCAACTGCCCCACATGAAGACGATGGGAATACGGGATAGGCTGCTCCGGCTCATACCCCACATTAAAGTTCTGAGGCGTAAACCAATACCAAAACAAATAAACCACAAACACCACTAAGCCTGTGATAGCTAACAAAATTATTCTGGGTAATATATTGACCCATTGAGGGAATATATTGGAATGAGAAACCTCATTTACTTCACTTGAATTTTCGATATTTTCTTTGGTCATTTTAAGTAATCTCTCAACCTTCTATACTCTATTAAAGTTTGCAATTTGAAAAAAATTATAACACAAGACAAACATGAATAAAACCAACTTTTTTAACAATCCCTAAACACAAGACCTAATCATCTTTCTGGTAAGGGTTTAACTGAACTAACACAGGGGACGCAATAAAAAACGAAGAATAGGTTCCTGACACAATCCCGATTAACAAGACCAAACAAAATGCCTTAATCGTGGTTCCACCAAAAAAGATCAACGATAAGATCACCGCCATAGTCGTCACCGACGTATTAATGGTTCGATGAATGGTCTGAGTCAAAGAAAAATTAGCAATCTGAATCAATGAATGTTGTTTCTGAAGCTTTGGATAGTTCTCTCGAATCCGATCGAAGATAACAATCGTATCATTAATAGAGTATCCCAAAATCGTCAAAACAGCGGCCACAAAGGCTGTATTAATCTCAATCCCAATCATTGCAGATAAACTGACCGTTACCAGTGCATCATGGAATAATGCAATCAATGCGGCTAATCCATAGGCAAACTCAAAGCGCCAGGTTATAAATAACAATAAAGCCACACAAGCAACTGCCAATATAAGCAAGGCCTTATCTTTCAGCTCCTTACCAATCGTTGGACCAATAAAATCAATTTCTAACACTTCAATCTGCCCAAAAGTCTCCCGAAGCGCATCGATGATCTGTGTATTTTCAATATTAGTATCCACCAATGTCTTAATCATAACATCCCGATCTTGATTAATTTGAATCGATGAATTCTCTAAACCATACCCTATTAAAACCTCTCTTACACCCTCTATAAAGTCAATATTTTCATCACCGGAAAGATCCCCAGTCACTTGATCATCAATACGATCAAATTTAAGCAACATGCTATTACCCCCAACAAAATCAATCCCATAATTTAATACTGGCTGAGATTGAATCCCCCGAAATGCCATTAACAAAACACCAGACCCAATAACCAACAAGGAAAGTAAGTACCATAAATTCTTTTTTTCAATTACCCGATAAGCGCTCATTAGTTCTCCCTAAAAAATATCCCTTTTTTCTTGTTTGAAACCGCTACATACCCCGAAATCAATAACTTTGTTAAAACAATGGCTGAAAACATACTAACAATAATGCCTATACTTAAGGTCACCGCAAACCCCTTAATAGAGCCCATCCCTAACCAGAATAGAACAAACGCCGCAATCAAAGTGGTAATATTGGCATCCAAAATCGTTCTAAAGGCATTTTTAAACCCATGATTAACCGCTGCACCAAAGGTCATCCCATCTTGACGCTCTTCTTTAATTCGCTCAAAAATAATCACATTGGCATCTACTGCCATGCCAATCGTTAAGATAAGACCCGCAATTCCAGGTAAAGTTAAAGTCGCATGAAGGCCCTTTAATACCGCCAGTACCATCACCAAATACCCAGACAACGCCAGGCAAGCCAACAAGCCTGGAATGCGATAAATCATAATCATATATACACAAATCAATAAAATCCCTATTAAAAAAGCCACTTTACTTTTCTCAATCGAATCCTGCCCTAATGTCGGACCAATAATCTTATTTGAAATGAGTTCTACTGGAACAGGTAGCGCACCTGCCTTTAACTGAATCACCAAATCTCTCATCTCTTGAATTGAAAAGTTCCCTGAAATAACCGCTTTCCCACCAGGAATAGACTGCTTAATATTAGGCGCAGAAATCACACGTTTATCCAGTAGTATTGCTAAGGGCTTCCCCACTGACTTGGCTGTAACAGCCGCAAACTTCCGAGAGCCCTCGGCATTAAATTCAATTTGAACGGTAGGCGCCCCATACTGATCTGTACCTGGGTACGCAATAGACAAATCAGCACCGGTTAAAACCGTCTCCTTAAGAATAATGGGGGTTTCTCTAGTAACACGACCCCGATGATCAACCTCACGTAAAGTATCTAACCTCGCATTTGGCCCCGCTAACTTACGAAGTTTTTCAACCGATAACCCTTGAATATTTCCTGGCGCCCCATCTGAACCTCTCATTCAGGTGGTCAAAAATCTCAACAGTGTTAGCTGAACCCCTTTGCTCCAAGAGGGATTTTACTTCCTCTCTTAATCTCGTTGTCTTGGACATTATATCGACGCCCTGACCCCATCGGAGTGAGTCATTACTCTGGCTCTGAGGCCTTTCCAAGACGATGGGCTGACCTCTACCGGGGTGGCTAGTCTTGGGAGTGGTTTCCATGCCCCCAGACTGGCCATTCTACCTTCTCCGCACACAAGTGTTCCGTGGCTAGGCCTCAATTCCATATTTGACCTTCTAAGTGAGCTTAGCGGGACTATTCTGTATGGTCGCAATCTCCTGCGATATGTTACTCCCTGATCTCGTTCTGTTGTTGCGTTCATAACACATAGGAAATTTCATTGGGATATTAAGGAAGGCAACAGAGTAGAGTTGAAAGTGAAAGTGAAAGTATGATTGATTTATCCATCGTTTTCAAATATGGATAGTGGGTGGCAATGTTACCGCTCGTGTGGTGTA
>PBBE01000048.1 GCA_002716485.1 Actinomycetota bacterium | reverse complement strand
CAATGGCCATTCCCAAATAATCGCTCATATCTGATAATCCGGTTGCTCTCGAATGATGCCATACGGAATCTTAAACCAGATTCGTTCATGGGCATACCCGATCCCTATTTTAATAAAGAACTCTATGGCCCCAATTTGAAAGGCAAGGTCAGCTTTTCCTGTAATCATATAGGAAATGATGGTTGTGGTGATCGTGGCAGTGATTCGCCACGAAAACGTTTTAATTACACTTCGGATTCGCCGTTCAGCCATTGACTTTTTGAATGAGAACTCGCCAGTGACCACTGCCGTCTTGTTCTTGCTTTAAAACTTGATGGCCTTCCAATTTCACTGAATTGGGGACATTTTCAATAGGCGCGCCATCATCTAATAAAATCTGGAGCTGTTGTCCCGCTTGAAGGGTATCTAACACCAACTTGGTTTTGACAAAGTTCATTGGACAGGCAACCCCACGAAAATCTTTTTCCAGAACCTCATCTGAGTCAGTCTTCTGGGCCGTCTCAGGCGTTTTCTTTTCCACTTTAAATCGTAACGAATCATCCATACTCTTATATAAAGTATTCACGGCCTTTGCCAATTCAAATACCTGGGACTCATTGGCTGAAAGGGCCGAAAGATCCCGCTGTTTGGCGGCATTGACCAATGTCAAATAAGACTCATCAATTAAGCCTGCCTGAATAAAGTGCTTGGCAAACAACTGAAAGGCTTGCTCATCGGTCTTGGCATCTAGACCACGGGTCACTAGCAACATTCTGGCTGAATGAAAGACCACTTTATATAAGTCATTGTCTTTATCCGTCGTCTGATCAAAGGCTTTTTCAATGGCTTGAATGGACTTTTGATCAACCCCAATCATATCAAAAATACCAGCGGAGCATTCTGCGGATCCCAACTCATCTAAAGATAACCGCTTCTTGGCACCAAAATCGGTGTAAAATCGAGCGTCTTCTTCATATTCTGGGACCTCTTTGTATTGCTCACACAAGGCCTTAATCAAGTCATTACCGCCTGCGTCTAAATAGGCTTGATAGGAGTCATGATCTTCTTTTTCTTCCAAATAATTACCCAAAAAGTCTGCCACAAAATCAGGGATGTGATGGGCCGCGACCTCTCCTAATTTTTTCGCATACTCTGTTTGACCATGCTGGCCTGTTTTGGCGCCTGCCAAGACATTATAGGCTGGGTATAAGTTCCCACTTTTTCGTGAAATCTTACCAAAAAAGCCCAGATCTGCCACATGATGCATGCCACAAGTATTCGGGCAACCTGACATATTCAATCGAAAGCCAGATAATCGCTCCAAGTCCAGATCCGTCTTATCCAAACGTTCCCGAATCTCAGTAGACAAGCCTCTTGGCAAACAAATCCCTAATTTACATGTCTGGGCACCAGTACAGTTGATCATATTACTAATAAAAGCCGGAAACTGGACCAACGTATGATCCAATTTGGTCATGACATGATATAAGTTCCCTAAATATTTTTCAGGGATATTTCGGATCCTCATATTCTGACCCCGATCACATCGAATGGTATTTTCACCAAAATGATCTAAAAAGTCACATAATTGATAGGCGTCTTTACTTAATAGATCTCCCAATTGCAAGGGCACCTTAATACAATATAAGCCTTCTTGTTTTTGAGCCGATACAAACCGCTGCTTCCATAACGCAAACTCAGGCCCTTCCGCTGGCTCCACCACCAAGTCTGTGTCGTTGGCAGAATTCTCAATTTCAGGCAGGACTAAGTTCAAACTCTTGTCCCCTTTAATGGGTAAATAGTCCTCATTAAATCGGGCTTCAAAATCTTCTCGATCTAACTTTTTCCATAAGAACTTGATTCGGCTCGAAAACTTGCTCCGCCGGTTCCCATGCTTATCGAACATTAACTTCATCGCTCGGGTCACATGATAGACCTGGTCGTCAGGAATAAAGTCAAATAATTGATGCCCGACCATAGGCTTGGCACCCATTCCTCCTGCGCAATATACAGCAAAGCCTTTTTGTCCGTCTTTGACTCGGGCCACAAAGCCCAAACAAGTGGTCTGGGTAAAGGCCACATCTTTCTCGCTATGAGAAAAGGCGATCTTAAATTTTCTTGGCAAGTTCCATGAATCCTCTTCTTGGATCATTCGAGTGGTTAAGGCCACGGTATATGGCGTTACATCAAAGGCCTCATCTGGATCCACCCCTGACTTAGAGGGACACAAAATATTTCGGATGGTGTTCCCACCACCCCCACGTGAACTTAAGCCCACTTCATTCAAGCCCCGAATGACTTTAATGACATTCTGAAGCAATACATTATGAACCTGGACCTCACATCGGGTGGTAAAATGAACCTCACCACTGCCATATTGGGCTCCCAATTCGGCCACTTTTTTTAATTGGCTAGGTGTAATCCCACCACCGGCACAGCGAATCCGGATCATATAAGTATGTTCTTGTCGTTGCTCGTAGACCCCATGGGCCACACGAATGGCTTTAAATTTAACAGGATTGATCTCTCCTGCTGCAAATGACTTCATATCCAGATCAAACTGATCTTGTTCTTTTTCTAACGTTGACGCACTTTCATAAAACCGCATGCTTTTCCTCCTTATACTTGTGTTAATCTCACGGACGATATTTTCACAGCTTGGTCTGACTTTTCAACTTTGAAGCCCTTCACATCTGGTATCTCCTCTTTGAGTGACACGATCAGATAATAAGGGTTCGGATCATTAAACAACTTGATATCTTCCTCAGATAATCGGGCTGGAGTCTCTGGATGGGAATGCACCACGCCCATTAATTGCCAGCCTTTGTCTCGGGCCTCTTTGAGGACCTTAAATTGCTCTTTGGGATCAAAACTAAAATGCACCGGGCTATTATCAATATTGGTCATCTCATAATAGTGATGGACCACATCATCAACCCCGGCCAAATACCCACAAGACTCTATGGGGGCTAAGGACTGGGCATGAGCGATCATCTGCGCATGAATTTGCTGAGGGATTTGGACCTGGTACTCTTTCATTATGGGCGCACTCATGATAGGTCACAAGCCACTTCTTCATAGGTCTGAAATTCAGTAATATCTAACTCTGAAGGTGCCACTGCCACTGTACGAAACTTCATACTCAAGGCATCGACCACTAATAACCGATTGGTTAATAAATCGCCGATCCCAATGATATAACGAAGGGCCTCTGCCGCTTGAATGGTCCCTAACATACCGGCCACCGCCCCTAAAATCCCTGCTTGGGAACAGGTCGGCACTGCGTTTTTGGGAGGCGGGTTCTTAAAGACACATCGATAGGAGGCCGTACCCGGTACATGGGTCATCGTCTGGCCATCAAATCGTAAAATTCCGGCATGAGAGAAGGGCTTCTTCCCGATCACACAGGCATCATTAATCAGAAACTTAGCTGCAAAACTATCGGTGCCATCAATAATAAAATCATAGTCTTTAATAATCTCTAGGGCATTTTCCTGAGTAAACAAGGTCTCATACGTGACCACATTCACCTCTGGATTTAACTGATTAATTTTTTCTTTGGCTGAAATCACCTTGGGTCGACCCACATCTTCTGTAAAATGAATAATTTGACGTTGTAAATTACTCAAATCTACTTGATCGCCATCAATTAAGCCAATGGTCCCAATTCCAGCGGCACCCAAATAAAAGGCCGCAGGGGCACCCAAACCGCCGGTCCCAATAACCAAGACCTTGGCGTTCATAAGTTTTTCTTGTCCTGGCCCACCGACCTGTTGCAAAATAATATGACGGGAATATCGTTCGATTTGTGATTCGTTTAAATTCATAATATGGTCTCCTTTAAGATGATTGCTTAAGTTGATCTAAACTTTGCTGACAGTCTTTTATTAAATCCTCAATCGACTCAATGCCGACTGACAGTCTCACTTGGTCGGGGTAAACCCCTGCCTGAATTTGCTCGTCCACACTCAAGTTTCGATAAATGGTACTTTCTGGATGCACCGCCAAGGTACAAGTATCACCCAAGTTTGCCAATTGCTTAATTAACTGAAGCTGATCTAAAAATTGAAAACTCGCGGCTTTATCATGCAAGCGCACACATAAAACGGCCCCAAACTGATCCGAAAATAATTGACTTGCCACCTGATGATCAGGATGATCTGATAAGCCGGGATATGACACTGAGGCCACCGCAGGATGTGCCTGTAAGGCCTTGGCCAATGCCAATGCGTTTTGGCACTGCTGTTTAACACGAAGTGACATGGTCTCTATTCCTAAATTTAATAAAAAAGCATCTTGAGGCCCTAAACAACAGCCCCGATTACTTCTTAATTTCCGACACCGGGCCAAAAAGGCCAGTTGTCCCATGCCCTTAAGGTCTTGAATCATTGGATTATCAAAACCAGACCACTGAAATCGCCCTGTATCAACAATCAAGCCGCCCACAGCGGCCCCATGACCACCAATCCACTTGGTAGCCGAGTGCCACATAATATCAATCTCTGCCTCTTTGGCATTTAATAATACCGGGGTGCTACACGTACCATCTACTACCAAGGGTACCCCTGCTTTTTTGGCGAGTTCAGATAATGCGGTTAAATTAGGGACATCCAACTTAGGGTTCCCAATACTTTCACAAAAAATACCTTTGGTTTGACTGGTAATCGCGGCTTTATACGACGCGATATCTGTCGTGTCCACCCAACGCACCTTAATCCGGCCCGTCTGTACCAACTCTTGAAGCAAATAATAAGTCCCCCCAAATAAGCTTTTCGAAGAAATAATCTCATCGCCAACCTGGGTTAAGGCCTCGATAATAATACTTAAGGCGGCCATTCCAGACGACACCGCGACCGTGCCTAGCCCTGATTCTGCTGCTGTGATCCGCTGCTCAAAGGCTGCAACAGTGGGGTTGCCAATCCGTGAATATATATATCCAAACTCTTTCCCATGAAATACATTGGATATTTTTTGGGCACTATCATGCTGAAAGGAGACACTCTGATATACCGGCAACTCACTTGCCCCTGTATCAGGGTCTTGCTGATGACCCGAATGAACTAATTTTGTCTCAAATGACCAATCTGACATACGACTCCTTTATCCTTAATTGGCCCTTAGGGGTGAACCGCCACCCATAAAATATAAAAACTCGACTTGATCGCCGTCTTTGACTTGTGTCGTTTCAAAGGCTGCCCGGTCTAAAATAGTACCGTTATGCTCCACGGAAACCATTTCGGGCATATCCACTTTTTGTTGCTTTAATAACTCAGTGACCACCAAGCCATCACTTTCAATTTCGACTGCCTCGCCGTTAACTTTAATATTCATCTTAATTCGATCCTCCTGTTTCATTTGTGGTATCAAAAATGGTGGTACTTAAGTACCGTTCACCAAAATCACATAGAATGGTGACAATGACTGCCGACCTAAACTCGGGCCGCTTGGCCAGCTCAATGGCGGCATGAACATTGGCCCCTGAAGAAATGCCTAAAAACAAGCCCTCTTCTTTGGCCAAACGCCGGGTCATTCTCATGGCATCTTCGTTACTCACCGTAATAATATCATCAATATAAGACCGGTTTAGATTCTTAGGAACAAAGCCAGCCCCAATCCCTTGGATCATATGAGGCCCAAATTCCCCACCTGAAATTACCGCCGAATCCTTGGGTTCTACCGCTATGCTTTTCACCGATGACTTTCGGCTCTTAATCACTTCAGAGACCCCTGAAAAGGTCCCACCAGTCCCCACACCAGCCACAAAAACATCGATTTTGCCATTAGTATCGGCCCAAATTTCCTCAGCCGTGGTAACTTTATGAATGGCTGGGTTGGCCGGATTTTCAAATTGATGAGTCAAAAAGGTCTTGGGTAATGTTTCAGCCAACTCATTGGCCCGATCAATGGCCCCTTTCATTCCCAAATGGGCAGGGGTTAACTCTAAGCGTGCCCCCAACGCAATTAATAATTTTCGTCGCTCCAAGCTCATCGACTCTGGCATGGTCAATATCACCTGATACCCTTTTACCGCCGCAATAAAGGCCAAGCCTATCCCTGTATTACCACTAGTCGACTCAATAATCACGGTATCGGGATCTAAACGTCCATCCGCTTCAGCGGTTTCAATCATAGATTTGGCAATACGGTCTTTAATAGAGCCCAACGGATTCAAAAACTCACATTTTCCTACAATGGTGGCAGACAAGCCCTCGGTCACCCGGTTCAATTGGACCAAAGGGGTATTTCCAACTAATTCAGCAATATTTGAGGCAACGTTCATCCTATCTCCTTAGCGGGTTGTTCTTTGGCTAATATCATATCATAAACCATTGGATTTGACTGCCTTTTTTTTTCTACCTTGCTGCGAACTTAAAAAATTAATGCGTTTCAACACTTTAAATGGCATAATTGGCCACCCCTTTTTGTTGCTGTACCCGCTGAATCAATTCCGTTAAGGGCCGATCCAATTGCTCGCAAACGCCCTGCCGAGCCTCCTCCCATACCTCTGACAAGGGATCTGAATCCATAGATGCATTAATTAACTGGATGGGGCCAGATACGGCCTGTATAATTTGTATTAAACTTATTTTTGAGCTCGGTACGGCGAACTGATAACCGCCTTGTGCACCTCGGGTACTCTGAACAATACCTGATTTTTTTAATAAGCCAAATACTTGTTCTAAAATTGCAACGGATAAGCCACATTGCTGGGCCAAGTGGCTTAACTGGACCGGAGCTTCAGTATTAGACAAGCCCAACTGGATCAATGCCCGAATTGCATATTCTGTTTTTTTGGTTATCAACACGAAGACCTCCAATAATCCCGACTATTCTGATCGGGTTTATATAGTATCAATCATCTGTAATTGTGTCAAACCTTTCAAGGATACAGTGCTACTTTTCTGTTATTTTTACAATTTTTTACTTATTTTTATTTATTTGACTTTTGTATTTTTTTTTTTTTTTTTTACTATAATAGCCCCCACACTAATGTTAGACTTACACTCTAACCCGATAGACAGGAGGCCCCAATGTTATCTGACCCACGCATTTATCGAGATTTTC
Source organism: Actinomycetota bacterium (assembly GCA_002716485.1). Taxonomy (GTDB): domain Bacteria; phylum Margulisbacteria; class Marinamargulisbacteria. Next base: position 14,533 of record PBBE01000048.1, on the reverse strand, counting down.
GCTACACAGAAAGAGAATTTCAAAAATTAAAAACCAAAGAACTCGGACTTGAAGTATCCAAGAAAAGACTTGCCTCTATTCTATATAATATTCAAGAAGTCATTGTCAAAGAAAAGAAAGAACTAACCCAACTTAAACAAGAATTATATTTACTTGATGCAGAAGCTGATGCAGAAGCTAATGCCCCGCAAGACCTTGATGACCAGTATTATCAAGAGTCTGAGTTATTTTTTGGAGAAGACGATGATGCCAATGCCAGGTTCGATAAATCTGCAACTGGATTAGCACGCCAAGTACGTAAGGCGTACCAAGAAAAACTTATGGCTTATAAGACTCTTTCGAAAGAAAAAGAGGAAGAATACCAAGAGTTTCTAGTTGAATACCGCTCAACCTATCAAAAATTAGAATATCTACGATATCAAAATCGAAATTACGAACGCATATTAGATACAACAATATTTGACGGACTACGAAGTGACACGAGCCGAGCCCAGTCACCTGTTAGCATTTTTGAGATGGCGCCCCAAAGACCGGAAATCGACGAAAAGCTGAAACAAATACTAGCTCGTCGAAAAAAATTCTTAAAAAAAGCTGCCTCCAGAAAAATCCCTGTTGAGCGCCGTTAAACAAACGCCGACTCTCTTCTTCTATTTTTTTCTGGTATACTATAATCAACACTAAAAAATAAAAAAAGGGGGCCCCTATGAATTCATCTATGGGCATTTTTTTTCTTCGAGTGTCACTAGGTTTGAGCATGTTCTTAGGCCATGGGCTCGGCAAACTACAACGATTCGAGGCCATTTATACCCGATTTCCAGACCCCATTGGCTTGGGCTCGCCATTTAGCTTACTATTAGTGGTTTTCGCGGAAGCGTTTTGCTCTATGCTAGTGGTACTTGGGCTAGGGACCCGACTCGCCTTGATTCCACTCATTATTACCATGGGAGTGGCTTGCTTTATTTTTCATATGGATGACCCTTTTTCAGGCAAAGAAAAATCATTTCTTTATTTAATTGGCTTTATCAGCCTATTTTTATCAGGCTCTGGGAAATGGACCGTGCAAAACCGCTTTCTTTCTTCGACTAAGAATCGCTATTTGAACTGGCTGTTGGAACGTTAAGGCCCACCCCTTAATAATACCCTGGAAATTTCAAAAAACCAGGTCGAACATGCATTAGGAGCGCCCAGCTTCCCATTGTTATTACAATCATCAGCGTCACAGCGATACACCCCTGAGTTAACTCTGAACAATCCGAGTCACTCACCTCAAACATGCGATCACTAAGCATCTCTCCTAACACTTGCGCCCATGGTTGAGCTAATTCTACGTCTTGTTTCTGACAACATTGATTCAGTTCCGCTAACTCCTCAGCACTCCTCTCATTCAAATATGACATGAGCACCTTATTCACCGTACTATCATCCCCCAAAAACCGCACTAAAATATGGGGCATCAATGACCGATGAAAACTATCTACAATCGCTTCCACACCGACCTTATCGTCCCCCATGACCTGAAGCATCTGAACCACCTCATTAGCTGTTAACGTTGCCACCCGCTTAGCAAACTCATCCCCTGATTCTATATATATATTTAGTAACGCCTCTTCTACAGACAGACCACCTTCATGACTCAAATCATCAAGCACCTCAAATCCGTCCCGACGGGGCGGCCATGAGTAAACGGGAGTATTTCTTGGCTCAAAAAACAACTTGTCTACCTGTCCAAAATGCAATCGCCTGGGTTTTCTATTCTTGGGAATAGCTAAAGACGTCGACGGCTTAACTGCCTCTCCTTTTTTCTGAAGAACATCTCGAATTAATGAACAAAAATAGTCCCCAGCACCCTCCTTTTTCCGATAACCCTCATATAAGCAATGTAAACGATCAACATCTAGCATACCCAACACCTTGCTCTTGATCAAAAATTCATCGACACTCCCCCCCTTATCCATCTCTGCTTTTAAATACCCTAACATATTGAAAATCTGAGTCAGCTGAATTTGCTTAATCAGCACCTCAAATAATTTCTCTCTCAATAAATACAAAATCTGTCGACCACCAATATGGCCTACAAGCCCCTTAAACTCATCTCGATACTGATCCGCCACTTGATTTAAGGCCCTGGTCATCTTTGCAAAGCGCGCTTCAGTTTGCCTATCTTTAATTCGCCTCTCTTGACTTCTTAAATGGGCCTTCATTATGTCTCGAATTAAGCCCCCTATCTTGGGATCATCAGAATGCTGATTCGATTTTGTACCCAACTCCCTTAATAACATCTGTAATTGCGTATCGGATAATTGATCAATTGTTAACAAAATTTGACTCCCCTCTTTGAGTGAGCCATCATGCAAGGCCAAATCCCACTCCCAGTCTAATTGACAATCGATTTGACCCCAAACGTCCCCGTCATTGGCATCGCCCAAGCGCTTAACTGTGTCCAATAACACAACTCCCACCGATAATATCTTCCTACTTTGCATCCAAACTCAACTTATTTGTATTTATTTTTACATTATTTTATATTATATCTATATTCCATATAATTAAACACCCTTATTTAACACCCACTCACCCCTATTGCCGATCAAGGCGTCACAACGTCACCCTGATATATTCCTTACAATCTTGAGCTGGCTTTAGTTTCTTTGAGCTAAAATAGCTGTCGTGCCCAATACCCCAAGCCTACCGCCATTAAACCTAATATATTACTACTGAGTAAATACAAGATGGCCACCAAGACTTGCTGGGTTTGCCATAAGCGCAACATCTCCAAGCCAAAGGTTGAAAATGTGGTAAAGGCCCCCAAAAAGCCCATCATGATAAATAATACCCAAAGTTCGGATCGCGCTACATCTTGGAAGTGGGCCCAACAGGCCCCAATTAATAAACAGCCTAGCATATTAACCCCAAAGGTCCCCCAGGGAAACCCCACTGACGTGACCTTAATTAACCAATGACTAATATAGACCCGTAAGAGTGCACCCAGTGCACCTCCCATCGCGATACTACCTACTGACATTATCAGCTTCATTGGCGTACCTGCTCATGGGCCAATTTGGCACGCTTTCGAAATATGCTCGCCATCTCTAAGATCATCAGAAGTGATAAGGCCAAAATATTGCCATTAATCAGAATTAATAGAACACTTTGGGATTGCCAAAATGTCACTTGGTTTAACGTACACGCCCATACAGTTAATACAGTTAACAGTAAACATGGTAGACCCGTCACCCAATAGGCCCGTCCGCCTTTGGACTGTAAATACAAAGTGAGGACCAACAAGGCCAGGGCGGCCAATAACTGATTAATGGCGCCAAACATGGGCCATAACAATAAAGCCCCCGCCCCATTGGGGCCTGAAGAGAAGGCCAATAGCAGGGCGGTAATCACCGCGATTCCGGTAGCCACCCACTTATTTTGGCCCCATTTGATCCCTGTCGTTGCAAAATACTCTGAAATCATGTATCGTTGGACTCTAGTGGCCGAATCTAGGGTCGTCCCGGCAAAGGACGCGATAAAAACCCCTACAATGGCCACTCCCATTTTTTCTGAAATCCCGATACTGGCCATCATATTCGCAAAACCGATGACCACTGCTGTTAACTTAGAGCCCAAGCCTGCACTGGCCGACCAAGACCCGTAATGGGCATACCAAGCCGCTGTCCCTTGCAAGATCTGGCCATCAGCACTGGTATAAGAAAGTCCGATTCCCGCCCCCACTGCAATTAAGACCACCACGGCCAATAAGCCCTCTGTCACCATGGACCCATAGCCAATATACTGGACGTCCGCCTCGGATGCGATCTGTTTGGATGAGGTGCCTGAACAGACCAAGGAATGAAAGCCAGAAATCGCGCCACATGCCACTGTAATAAATAAAAATGGCCATAAAGGCGGCGCACCTGCTGGACTTAATGCCAATACCGGTGCCACCATGGGCAATCCCGGCCCAAAGGCAGTGACGATCATTCCTATAATAATGGCCCCCAAAGCCACATACAACTGCCAAGCATTTAAAAAGTCCCGAGGTTGTAATAAGGTTCCCACAGGAAGTACAGAGGCAATATAAGCATAGGCCAATAATATAATGGTCCAGACCCCAGTGGCCGGAATCCCAGCGATACTGGGCATTTCAAAAGGTACCATGGCCCCCAATGCCACCAAGACATATAAGGCCCCTACTCCCAATAAGGTCCCTACCCCTAAAGAAACCCGCTTTTGCTTTAGAATCCAGGTGCCAAATAAAATGGCAATGGGAATCTCGCCCCACACCGCCCATACGGATTGTGGGAACTGCTTAAAGATAATGGCAATTACCAACCCAAAAATGGCCATGACAATTAATAAGGCTAAAAAGATGACCATAAAAAACAAGGATCGGACCCTCGGCGTGGCCCACTCTCCAGCGACCTGGGCAATGGAGGCACCCTGATGCCGAACCGATAACATTAAGACCCCAAAGTCATGAACAGCGCCCATCAAAATGGCACCTAAAAAGACCCACACTAGCGCCGGTCCCCAGCCCCAAATAATGCCAATAGCAGGCCCTACAATGGGTCCGGTTCCCGCAATAGAGGTAAAGTGATGACCAAACATTACCTGCCGCTCAGAGCTTACAAATTCATTGCCATCCGCCAATTCCTTGGACGGGACCTGGGCGTTGGGATCTATTTTAAAAATTTTTTGGGCCAAAAATCGGCCATAGGTATGATAGGCGACCAAGTACCCGATACTACTCACTAAAAAAATCCAAATGGCGTTCACAGGCCTGGCTCCTTATTCAGGGTAAGGGTGGTCAATAACTGCTGATCTTTTAAGTACTTAATATCGATCTGACACGCTGTCTTACTTAGGTTGATCTGGGTATAAGTGGCGGGGTACCCACGGTCCATTTCCTCTTTAATATGACCAGGGTTGAGACGGACCCGACTCTGATCTTGGATAATTTCTGGGCGATGGGTATGGCCATGACAAAATAAATCAAAGTCACCCTCTTGCCAAACAACACTGGGCTCTGGATCATCTGCTCGGTCATTAAAATGGGCCTCTGGCGTATGGGTCAAAAAGAATCGCCAGCCTAAAATATCCTCAAAACGTCGATTATCAATGCGAAAGTCCATATACTCTTTGGTCCAGGTCCCCGGCACTTGAATCACGGGAATCTTGGCCTCAATAATGGGCCTGGCATCTTGATAATCGTCACCCAAATGTATCAACAAGTCAACTGGATCGGCTTGAATTATACTCAAAATACGATCAATATTGGCCATATTGCCATGGGAATCTGAAATCATTACGATCTGTTTCTGCTCGTTATTTTGCTTCTTCATAATCCGTTAACGGGTTGTTTGATACCCAAATTTCATTACGCTCGTTCATGTCTGCACATCATAATCCACCTATGTCTTTTTTTCAATATTTCTAAATTCACTTACAGACCATTCTCCCTTTCATTGCCACCCCCTACATCCAAGAACCGTTAAGCGCCTCGCCCATTAGAATCAATCTACGGAAAAACCACAACTCGCCATTTCTAAATGCTAAATTTGGTGTATAATCATTCTTAAAAAAGGATTCAAATCAATGCGCTCAAAAAAAGTAATGGCATGTACGCCTGTAAGCTTCAGTACATTATTATCTACATTAGAATTCAATTGTGTCTCCTTATTAGATGGCAAGGTAATCGTAAAGCAGCACCGCGGCTCAAAAAAAATCAATGTCACATATGCGCATGATAAAGGAACTTCAACCATACATATCTCCTATACGAAGGGGAATTTTTCGATTTCACAACTTCACCTTACTCATGCCGACATCTTTGACACCTTACAAGGAAAAGCGTTAGCCATCATCACCCCCGGGCACAGGGATTCAAATATCCTGTATTGTCGTCTAGATGACCTGCCTAATTTTATACCTAATCAAACAGACTTCTTATGGGAATCGGTTCCATTTTATGTTGAAAATCAAGAAATAAATCCACAAGATGGCACGCTTATAGTGAGGGATATATGGAGACAAAAAAAATCAACAATAACCTTAAAACGTCACCATGAGTAGCCCCCTATTTTTTGAGCGACCTGCCCTATCAGCATTGATCTAAGCTGAGTCTATAAGCCTTCAGTCTTTAAAGAAAAGAGATCACTTAACGCCAAAGAACCGTGATAGTCTACCTCGAAACCCTCTTCTATGAGCGTCTCGGCCTCCCCCACCCCCACCTTGATTGGGAACCACATTATATTTAGTTAGGTCTCCTCCTTCTAAGATCCCTTTAACAAGTTGTGACCTTACTTTACAGAATTCTTTTATGGCACGCACTTGAGCACCTTTTCTTTCTCTTATTATTTGGTTACCGTACTCAGGAATTGGGGTTTCTTTCATGGCTGTCTCTAATATACGCTTTCTGTTTTCTATTGTAGTTTCATCATATCCAGGTATTAACTTCTCTAATTCCTCATTACTCATCTTAATGATGCCATGTCCCAGGCATGCGATTTGATCACCCGATAGTCTGTTCAAATCAGCACCACCTATAATTAAAGCGACCGCTGACCCAAAATGGTGATAATCAACGGCTCTATAAAGTGCCGTCTTCCCCTCTTTAACATCTACATTTGCCCCATACTTAATTAACATACTTATAACCTCTGGATGTCCTTTTGTAGCTGCATTATGAAGCGCCGTATATCCCCACTTATTTTTAGCATCCACATCCACCCCTTTTTCAATTAACAGCCTTACAAGCGCTGGGTTCCCATTATAATATGCTGCAAAATGAAGTGCCGTCCATCCTTCACGATTAGTAGTACCCACCTTTGCCCCTGATTCAAGCAACAGCTTTACCACCTCTTTATGTCCATTATCCGCTGCCCTATGAAGCGGTGTCTTTCCATAATCATCAGTCACATTCACCGCTGCCCTTTCCTCAAGTAGTTCCCTTACAATTTCGTCATCTCCATCTTCAGCTGCTAAATGAAGCGGCGTCTTTAAATGCTGATCAGTCATATCCACATTCGCCCCTGCCTTAAGTAACAAGGTCACAACCTGTGAATGTCCAAAATAAATGGCCCAGTGAAGCACCGTCATTCCACTACTACTAGCAAGATCCATATCGGCCCCTTCCTTAAGTAACAATCCCGCAAGCGCTGCATTTCCAAAAAAAGCAGTCAAATGAAGTGCCGTCAACCCACAACTACTAGCCACATCAATATCCAGCCCCGAAGCCACTAACACCTTGATTACTTCTTTTAATTGAGGTGGATCTAGAGCGCCTTTAGCAATATCAAAAAGAAGGTTTGAAGCTTGATCAATTGTAATTGAGCTCAGCATCTCCCCTTCAATCCATTTCTTTGCCTGATAGCGTCTATATCCACGTTGAATTATTTCTACGGCGCCTTCTTCTGGACCCACCCCTTCTGAAACTCTTGTTAGGGATGATGCTAGCCCTGATGACGCCCCCAACTGATCACTTGAACTATTACTAGTTCCTGTTCTAGCCTTAGCTCCTATCATTTCTGTAAATTCTCTTTGTATCCTACTCATATTAATCCTCACAAAAACAAACGTATATTAATCGCCCTATCTTTTGTTATCGTTATAAATATAAAATAAATTTCATAAAATTAATTTAAATGCTTTTTATATTTTAAATATATCTACTTTTATTATCTAAATTTTAATTACCATCTCTACCTACAATCACCCATACAAGCTGATTCGAGCCTACCAATTTACCCTTATCAACAGACAACCATTGGGTAAGATCGCCGTCATTACGAGGAAGCTATATTGGAAATATATTATTACAGCCCCCCCTACCCACAATACCTCGTCGAGGCTTTTTTACTAAAATAGTGGCAATCTCTTCATCCTCGGCCTCATCTAAGAGACGCTTTTTCCCTACGCTTACCGCTTGCTTAACTTGCCTTCTAATTCTTCTAATACTGCTACTGCCTCTAATGCTGCCATTGCTATTTCTTCTGGTTTGAACTCACCTACTTCTGTTGAAGGTGTTAATAATTTGACGTTTAAGTTTGGTATCTTTGTAAACGCTGATAAATCACTACGCTTCAAAATAGTTCTCCTTAGTTCTGATATAACAAGATATCCACCTACTGCAAAAGCCCTAAAGTCATCAAGAGTCTTACAGGCAATAGAAGGGCTGACGACGCTTGGAAAGTTACTGATACTATCCCCCCTCAGACCCGTTCTTCTAATTATCAATTCTAGTTAACTGCTTATATTGATAACTGTGTATATTTTTATCTCTTATCTAATTATCGATTAAAATAACAAAAAATTGCACCTAATTTTTAACCTCTATGTGGACGCCCCTTACCTTCATCTTTGGCGGAGATGTGGATTAAAAAGCCCTGCTGCATCTGCTTACTTTCTTTTATGGCTAAAAAAATCAATTAATAACTTTAATTGGGGTGGATACTCCAATGGACTTTGGGCAAAAATACACCTATTTATATCTTTATGCAGATCACTTTCCCTTAGTTGTCCAGCCTGAGCTCTTGATATGTATCCAGTAGCCGCCGTTACTGACAGGGCAGATAATGCAAGGTCAGACTTATCAATGATAGGTATCCCCCTTGAAGGCAATTGAGCGCTCTTTTTAGGTCCCATTCTTCTTAATATTTTTGTCACCAATGCTTTCTTTTCTTCAGGAGATTTCACAATGTCATCCACTGTATCTTTATCCACACTTCCAGTTAGAATCTTGAGTATCAACTGTGATTCACGTCTCTTTTCCATCAGCATACCCATAGATGCCTTATTAACACGATCGTCGTCATCTACCACCTCTACGGTTGCCTCATCAAAATCTTCAATTCCTTTGGGTAATTTATTTAAGTTATCAAGGTTTGTATTCCCTTTATCTAAATGATCAATAAAGATAAGAAGACACATAAGGTCTTCATTTCCCTTACTAATTGCCCAATCAATCAGCGTCCGATTATCATTATCTTTAACATTCACATCCGCCCCATATTTACATAATTCTCTTACAGCATCTGCCTTTCCATTTTCAACTGCCAAATGAAGTGCTGTCTTTCCAAGCTCATCTACTGCATTTACATCCGCCCCAAATTTACATAATACCCTTACAACTTCTTCACGTCCTGTTTCAGCTGCCTTATGAAGCGCCGAAGTTCCAAATTTATCTTTAAAATCCAGATCTGCGCCATTCCTAAATAACAGCAAGGCCATTTCTGTACCGCCCGCTCTATCTGTATTCATCAATGCCGTCCATCCATGTTTATCTCTAGCATTCACATCCACCCCACTCCTAATTAACAGCACGGCCATCTCTTTATCTCCTTTAGACACTGCCCAATGAAGCGGTGTAGATCCATCTTCATCTTGAGCATTCACATCCGCGCCACTCTCAATCAACAGTACGGCCATCTCTTTATCTCCTGTAGTAGAAACCACATCATGAAGCGCCGTCCATCCATCTTTATCTTTATACTTCACATCCACCCCCGCATTAACTAACGCTCTTACAATCTTTATTTGTCCTTTTATAACGGCCTTATTAAGCGCCGTCTCTCCACGTTTATCTTCAGCATTTACATCCGCCCCATTCCCAATTAACACACTTAAAACTTCTTTTATATGATCCGCTTTTTTCACGCCATTAGCAATCTCAAAAAGAAGGTCTTGAGGGCTCATTTTCTGGACTTCAATCCATTGATTGGCGGCTTTCATTCTTTCTGCTACTGCATCTACGATAAATGCTAATATCTTATACATACTCACTTACCTCTCTTGGGCCCATTCTTCTTAGCATTTTTATCACAAGCACCTTATTTTCTTCAGGGGCTTTTCTTTTACCCAGCCCTCCCCTTCTCCTACTCCTCTTAAATATGAAAAAGCCCTAAAATGTTCCCATAAGTGACCTCGTATTTCACCATTCTTTTCTCTATTTCTTAGTGAATTTAAAATATTAACTTTTGGATATTTCGATATTTCTTTACGACAAACATTTATTTCTTCACGCCACGTCTCTTCCCCTTTTTGTGCCTCTAAGATTTGATATTGCCACTGCCTTTGTAATTTTGTACTCTCAGTTTCTGGAAGATAATTTTTACTAAGATAAAGCACATTCAAATTCACTAACCTCTCAAACTCTTCTGGTAATACCCTAAGCTGGTTACGAGCAAGACCTAGCTCCTTCAAATTCACTAAGCTCTCAATTCCTTCTGGCAATTCCCTGAGCAGGTTATCGTCAACCCAAAGCTCCTTCAACTTCACTAACTTCACTATTTCTATTGGTAATCCCGTGAGTTGGTTATGATCAAGATTAAACTCCTCCAAATTTACTAGCTTCTCAAGTCCTGCTGGCAATGCCCTTAGTCGGTTATCTTCAACCGAAAGCGACTTTAAATTCACTAACGTCACTATTTCTATTGGCAACCCCGTGAGTTGGTTACCCCAAAGATTAAGGTCCGTCAAATTGACCAACCTCATTATTTCTGTAGGCAAAGACTTTAAACCTAGCTTAGTTAAATTTAAATGAGTCGCAACTTGGGTCTTCTTTCCAATTAACTGAGCAAGGTAACAGACATATACTCGATTCGCAGCATCTCTTCTCTTCTCTACTTTTAATTCTGACTCAGATAGCTCATTGACCCATAACCTCAATGCCTGCCTCATACTACTTAGGCTCTCTAACTTCACTCTTTCTATTGGTAATCTAGTGAGTTTGTTCTGATCAAGGTTAAACGCCTCCAAATTCCCTAGCCTCTCAGCTCCTTCTGGCAATTCCCTTAGTAGGTTATCTTCAACCCAAAGCGCCTTTAAATTCACTAACGTCACTATTTCTATTGGCAATCCTGTGAGTTGGTTACCCCAAAGATCAAGGTCCTTTAAATTGACCAACCTCACTATTCCTGTGGGCAAGGACTTTAAACCTAGCTTAGTTAAATTTAAATGAGTCGCAACCTCGCTCGTCTCTCCAGTTAACTGAGCAACATAACAGTCATATACCCGCTGAGCAGCATCTCTTCTCCTCTCTACTTTTAATTCTGACTCAGATAGCTCATTTATCCATAACCTCAATGCCTGCTTCATACTACTTATGTTGTCTAGCATCGCCTTTAATACAACAGGGCAGATAGACCTTTCTACCCTTGCTCTTTTAGAAGGCACAGGAATTGAAACCATTCTATTTGCTAATACCTTATAGTTCATGACCAATAACAGGTAGCCAAGGTAACTGGACTCCTATAAAAAGAGAAACTGAAACTGAAGCTGGATTTGTATTCACTTCAATAAGATAACAACCCTAAGCATATCCTTATATCGGTCTTACAGTAAGAGATAATGAGATCTTAGGAAAACCAATCTACAAATTAAAGAAAATACCATTAGCTGAACCTCACTTTTTATGTCAGATATTTCTTATACAGCAGCAATCAAAGGCAAGTGTTTAAACCACAGCAAGCCCTGCCGCTACTATATTTTTGCTGTATTTTCATCAAGGATTTCTTTGACTTCCTCTTCACTTCTCTTTACTGGTGATTCTGGTGGGGCTATTGCCCTTAATTGCATAAAATCCCCCCCTAAAACCAACAGCCCTATTACTCGAATAATATTTCTCCTCAAAATCAATTCTAATTAAGCCCTTTTTTAATTTATCACTTAATTAAATATTATTTTATTTAACTCCTTAGCTATGGCCTAAACTATATTATCCTTATAAATAGCAACTAGACTTCAAAAGTTGGGTCCACCAGCGTCCTTATCATACAATAGCAATACAATACCTAAGCTGCAGGGGCTGAACAGTTATCAAACCTGGAGGCACTAGGCACTTATAACTCAATCTAAGGCTAATCATTTTTTTCTTTATTTGAGGGTGTAAATAGTTCAATTAGCGAATCATAACATAAAGACAACTTAGGAGTAACCACAAGTAAAAGAGAAATAATTAACATCAAATATATTGAATCAATACCTTTTATATTTGATCTATTTGTAGAATCAGCAGGTTCAGATTCAGGGGTTACTATAAGATAAAAGATCGCACTTGAAACCACTTCTAAACCTATAAAAAGCATGCCTTCAATTACAGAAATTTTGGCTCTATCCGTTTTCTCATTCATTTTAGATAGCGCCACATCTTCTTTCTTTATTTGAAAGCGCACGGTTTCAGATAAATATTGCCATTCTTTAGCATCTGTATATGTACACCCTACCCCTAACCCCAAGCTTAATAAGACAGGGACTTTAACATCATTGGAATTGATCATCGTAAAAATGCCAATCATAGTAGACGTTGTTACAAGGTCATAAAATATACTTTTAAGTAACTTTCGATTTACAGATGAAATTTCTTCCTCTAGATTAAAGGGCTTATTTCCCATATTTGTTATATAATCACTGCGAGTTGCTAATTCTATCCTAGGGTATAACCTTGCTAATCTATTAGCAAAAGTCATAAAGGTTGTTAACATGCCCAATGACATTGAATGTTTTTTGGACAGGAGTTCTCGAGTTAAGAAAAATGCAGAATAAAACAGGTCATCTCCAATAGCAATCATGCCTTCATGTGCCATAAGAGTGAGGTACTTTCGATTACAAATAAATTTCTCATAGTATCTGCCTGTACAAAACTCCATAAAAGTTTCTGGCTTCGTATTATTTAATGTTGTTAATGAAACTATTTTATTCAACTCGTTATCTATGTCCTAACCTATATTATTGCTATAAGTAGCAACTAATTCTCAAAATTCATTTAATCAACATCTTCTCTTAAGACTCTCATTAACTCATTCATGTTAGGTTGATAGATTAAAGGGTTTTGGGGATCAATATACCTATTTACTTTTTTATTCAGAACACTTTTTCTTAGTTCTTCAGCCCGACCACTTGATATGTGCCCAGTAGCCGCCGTTACTGACAGCGCAGATAATGCAAGTGCAGACTTATTAGAATTATCCATGACAGGTTCCCCTCCTGATGAAGGCAATTGAGCTCTCTTTTTAGGGGCCATTCTTATTAGTATTTTTCCCACAAGCGCTTTGTCTCCTTTATAGGTCCTTATAACTTTATCTAGGTCCTCTTCAGGTATCGCTCCTGTTAAGATTTGTCGTATAAGTAATGACTCACGTCTATTTTTCATCAATAAGTCAATAGATGCTTTATTATCCTTGTAATAGCCCTTTACGCTAGCTACGGTTACCCCGTCAGGATATCGTATACCTCTACCGTGAGTAAGCACTGGCAATGCCTCTAAGGTATCGAAGTTTCTATCCCCTTCTTCTAAAAGATTAATAGTAACAATAAGATGCACAATATCTGCACGTCTTTGTTGACTTACTATATCTGTAAGTCTTTGTTGATTTGCTATATCTGCACGTCTTTTTTGATTTGCTATATCAAGCGCCGCCTGTGCAAGGCTTTGTTGAATATTCACATCCGCCCCATTCGCAATTAACATCTTTGCAACCTTTACATGACCATTAAAAATTGCCCTATTAAGCACCGCTCTTCCAGTTTCGTCTTGAGCATTCACATCCGCCCCATATTCACATATCTTATTTACAACATCTGCATTTCCTTTTTCAACTGCCAAATCAAGCGGCGTCATTCCATATCCACCTTTAGCATTCACATCCGCCCCATTCTCAATTAATACCTTTACTATATCTATCTGTCCATTTACAGCTGCACACATCAATGCTGTATTTCCATATTTGTCTTGAGCATACATATCTACTTTTTTCCGAATTAACAGCTCTATAACCTCTTTAAACCCTCTTGCAGCTGCCAAACTAAGCCCCTCCCTTCCCATTTTGTCTTGAGCATTCACATCCGCCCCCGCATCAACTAACACTCTTAAAACCTTTGTATGCCGTCCTATAACTGCATGATAAAGCGCCGTCAACCCTTTGTCATCTCTAGCATTCACATCCGCCCCATTTGCAATTAACACATCTACAACCCCTTTTACTTGAGAGGGTTTTAAATTGCCTTTTGCAATCTCAAAAAGATACTCTTGAGCGATACTAGGGGCTAAGTTTTTGTTCAAGGGGGTATTTAATAATCCTTTCCACAATAAATACGCCACATCTTTAAACGACCAATTATCCCAAACCTCAATCCAGCTAGCCTTATTACTGCTAGAAATATCAATGTTTATTTCTGTTTTAAACCAACCGCTCACTTCAGCTAACCGGCGCTGTCTTCCTCGAAAAATCGCTTGAATTCTAGTTACGGCTTCTGATAATGCTGACGCTGCTGGTGCCGCTGTACGTGTGGATACTCCTGTTGGTCTACTTCTATTTGCTACTATCTTATACATGGTTTTATTCCTTGCATAACATTTCTCCTAAGAACTCACTCTATTCAACTTTTTTTAGCATAAAACCCAATAAAACACCAGCTTATTTAACTTATCATCTTCTTATCACGGTTTGGATCGGAAGGTCATCGGCCAGATGTTCTATCCCGATCGGTTTTGCTCCCCTACCCTTGTTCGATTCTTTTTTGAGTTCATCTTTAAGTGTAATTGTTT